>CAZDME010000052.1:0-9025 GCA_964506785.1 uncultured bacterium
AACCAGGAAATCACTCAGGCAGGCCCAGGTGATTTTACATAATTCTGGTTTAGAGATTGGAAATGTAACTAAGGTTTTTTCCAGCCAGGAGATGAAAGGCCTGGTTTTTAATCAGGATCCGCTGCCTAATGCAGAGGTTAAGAGGTACAGCCAGGTAAATCTTTTAGTCAGTAAAGGGCCGCGTTATCCTAATCTAATCATGCCGGATTTGATTGGATTGAAGATGGATTTGGTAAATCGGATGCTGGACGATATCGGATTGAATATTGAAGATATTGTTACCCAAAAGAGTGATATAGCCGAAGGAACGGTTTTAATGCAAAAGCCGCTACCCGGGTCAGCAGTAAGTTTTGGCGATAAAATTAGTCTGGTGATTAGCGGGGAGGAAGGGATACTTGCTTTTCAATCCGGCCTGAGTTATAAGGTGCTAAAGTATAAAGTGCCGCGCGGTTTTTTTCGCAAAAAAGTTAAAATTGTTCTTGATGACGAAGCCGGCTTCCGGGAAATCTACAATCGTATTATGCGGCCTAATGCTGATTTAATCTTGACTTTCGGCATCCAGGGGAAAGCCAGGGTGCAAATATTTGTTGATGACCGCCTGCAGGAAGAAAGGCTTTTTGAGGCAGATGAAGAAGCGAAAGCAGGGATAAAAGAAGCTGCTCCCCAAAAGGAAATTTTTGACCTGGAGATAAACGAAAGAGAGGAGGAAGTTTACGGTGATTAAAGTTGCCCCTTCAATCTTATCGGCTGATTTTAGCAATTTGCTTAATGAAGTTAAGAAAGTGGAGGCGGCTGGAGCAGATTTTCTTCATCTGGATATTATGGATGGCCATTTTGTTCCTAACTTGACCTTTGGCCCGGTGGTTCTCAAATCTCTTTTAGGAAAGACTGATTTGGGATTTGACGTTCATTTAATGGTAAATAATCCCCGGAAATTCATTGATTATTTCCTTCCGCTTAGACCTTCCTATATTACCTTTCATGTAGAAGCGGAGAAAGATATAGATAGGGTAATTTCTCAAATAAAGAAGTTGGGAATAAAGGCCGGTTTATCGATTAATCCGGGCACTCCAGTAGATTCATTATTTAAATATCTGGAGAAGATAAATCTGGTTTTAATAATGACGGTTAACCCAGGCTTTGCCGGGCAGAAGTTTATGCCCGAAATTTTACCTAAGATAAAGGAGTTAAGGAAAGAGATTGAATCAAGAAAACTAAATCTTGACATTGAAGTTGATGGAGGGATAGATAGCAATAACGTCAGGCTGGTTAAAGAGGCCGGGGCCAATATAATCGTTGCCGGCTCGGCAATTTTTGGTTCAAGCGATATTGCTTCGACGATTGCTACCTTGAAAGCGAAATGAGACAACTAAAATACCGCGAAAACAAAAAAGATGTTGAAATTCTTCTATCTCCTAAGAGACTGGCCGGTGCTTTCTTTGACGAGACGGCACAGAAGGCAGCAGAAATCTGCAGCCAAGTATTTAAAGAGGGAATAAAGGCGGTTCTTGCTTATACCAGAGAGTTTGATGGAGTAAGCTTAAATAAAGGAGATGTACTGGTTAAAAAAGATGATATTAAATCTGCCTACCGGATGCTTGATAAGAATTTTATTAATGCTTTAAAGATGGCTATCCAGAATATTGAGAGGTTTCATCGCCGCCAGAGGTTTCGCAAAAAAGATTGGTATAAGAAAAAGAAAGGGAGCCTTTTGGGTGAAAAATATACTTCCCTGGAACGGGTAGGAATTTATATCCCGGGCGGACGGGCGCCGTTATTTTCTACTGTCCTGATGCTGGGGGTTCCGGCCAGATTGGCCCGGGTGGGCGAGGTGCTTATGGTTACTCCTCCCCGAAAAGATGGGACAATTGATCCTCATCTGTTAGCCGCGGCCGATTTAGTCGGGATAGCAAAAATCTATAAAATGGGCGGGGCACAGGCTATTGCCGCTTTGGCTGCAGGGACAGAGGTGAACCCAGCCGTCGATAAAATTGTCGGCCCGGGGAATATCTATGTCACTGCTGCCAAGAGACTGGTTTCCGGATTTGTCGGCATAGATTTTGAAGCTGGCCCCAGTGAGGTAATGATTGTAGCTGAAGAAGATTCAGAGGCGGCTTTTATTGCCGCTGATTTATTAGCCCAGGCCGAACACGACCTCTTAGCCAGTTGTATTCTTATTACCGATTCGCCAAAATTAGTTAATAAGGTCGAAGAAGAGATTTCTCAACAGTTGAAATATTTCTCTCTCAGGGAGAATATCAAGAAAGCCTTGGAAAATGAATCCTCCGGGATTATTCTGGTTAAAAATGTAGCTGAGGCAATCGAGCTGGTTAACCAGAAGGCCCCGGAACATTTAGAACTTTTTGTAAAGGATGCCCAGAGGTGGCTTAAAAGAATAAAGAATGCCGGGGCAATTTTTCTTGGCGTTTATTCACCGGCGGCCTTAGGCGATTACTGGGCCGGGCCTAATCATGTTCTGCCTACAGCCGGTGCGGCCAGATTCTCGTCGCCGTTTTCTGTTGACCAGTTTTTGAAGAAATCTAGCGTCATTTTCTATAATCGAGAGAAGTTAGAGAAGGATTCAGCAGAGATTATCAGGCTTATTCAAGCAGAGGGCTTGGAAGCCCATAAGGCGTCTATAAAGGTAAGGTTTAAAGGGAAAAAGTTTAGCAATTAAAGGAGATTAAAATAGGATATCAGGGTATCAGGCGAGTAAGCTTAAATTATAGGATATCGGATATCCTATAAGTGGCTATTGGGCGAGCAAGATACCAAGATAAAATTAAAAAGGGAGAGGCGGAAATGAGAAAGGCAATCATAAAGAGAAAAACTAAAGAGACAAAGATTGAATTGAAATTGAATTTGGACGGACAGGGTAGAAACAAAATAAAATCAGGCATACCTTTTTTTGACCACATGCTTACCCTTTTCAGCCAGCACAGTTTAATTGATTTGGAGATTGTTGCCAAGGGGGATCTTAAAGTCGATTATCACCACACCATTGAAGATATTGGCCTTTGTTTGGGTGAAGGACTTAAAAAAGCCCTGGGGACTAAACGGGGAATAAACCGCTACGGCTCAAAAATATTACCGATGGACGAGTCTCTTATCTCAATAAGTCTAGATATAAGCAATCGGCCGCTTCTGGTTTTTAATGTTCCTCTAAAGAAAAAACAAACCAAAGGTTTTGATATCGATTTAATCGAGGAGTTTCTTCAAGCTCTGGTCAGCCGGGCAGGCATTACCCTGCATGTCAATTTAGTCTATGGGCGGAACTCGCATCACATAATCGAGTCAATTTTTAAAACCCTGGCTAAGGCTTTAGCCGAGGCCATAAGTTTGAATAAAAGGGTAAAAGGTGTTCCTTCTACTAAAGGGAAACTATAATACAGGGATTAGCGCTGATTTAATAACCGACTTTCAGTGATAAAATGTTAATTATTCCCGCCATTGACCTAAAAGGGGGACGTTGTGTTCGTCTCCGTCAGGGAAAAGCAGATAGTGTTGAAACCTTTTCCAATGACCCCGTAAGCGTGGCCCAAACTTGGGAAACCCTGGGTGCAAAACTAATTCATCTGGTCGATTTGGATGGCGCCTTTAAGGGGAAACTCCAGAATTTACCGCTGATTAAGGCGATTGTTAAGGCGGTCAGGATTCCGGTCCAATTAGGGGGAGGATTAAGGGATTCCCGGGAGATTAACCGGGCTTTCAAGGCAGGTGTTGAGCGGATAGTCCTGGGAACCCGGGCATTTGAATCCCCGGATTTAATAAAAAAGCTTATTAAGAAATATGGCCAGAAGATATTGGTTGCGGTAGACAGTTCTAACGGTAAATTAGCTGTTCGCGGTTGGGAAAAAAAGGTAAATCTGGGGATTATCGACTTTATTAAAGAGATGAAAGATTCAGGTGTAAAAAACTTTGTTTTTACCGACATTAAGCGGGATGGAATGATGAGGGGTCCGAATATTGCCCTGGTCAAGGAGATTCTTTCTAAAGTAAATCCCGTTAGAAAAGGAAGTTCTCTAATGACCGGCGGCGGCGGTCATACCCAACGATTAAAATCGCTGGCTTTTTCTAACGGGGTGAAGGTTAAATTGATTGCTTCCGGCGGTATTAGCTCTAAAGGAAATTTGAAGAAACTTAAAAGATTAGAGAAAAAGGGTCTGGCGGGAGTAATTATCGGCCGGGCTTTATATACGGGCGCCCTAAAATTGGAAGAGGCAATAGAGATAGGCTCCCGCTCCTAAAATTGTGTAATGTTAGATGCGTTATGTGTAATGAAAAATCGGAAAACGTTATTAAATTTATAGAGGAAAAATTATGGATATTTTAAAAGAAATAAAATTTGACCCATCGGGACTTATCCCGGTAATTATTCAGGATGCTGAAACCAATGAAATCCTGATGCAGGCCTATATGAATGAAGAGGCCTTGAAAATTTCCTTAGACACCGGGTTGGTACATTTTTTTAGCCGCAGCCGCAAAAAGCTCTGGCGTAAAGGGGAGACTTCCGGGCATATCCAGGAAATAAAGGAAATATTTTTAGATTGTGATGGCGATAGTTTGCTGATTAAAGCCGAACAAAGAGTGGCTGCCTGTCATTTAGGATATAAATCCTGTTTTTTCAGGAAATTAGATAAAGGGAAATGGGGTATCGTTGCCGCCAAGGTTTTTAATCCAGAAAAAACCTATGAAAAAGAATAGTTATAATCTAACTTTTGAAGAATTCGAAAAATTGACCCTTAAAGGGAATCTTATCCCGGTTTACCGGGAAATTCTGGCTGATTTAGAAAGCCCTGTTTCAGCTTTTATGAAAATAGGGACGCATCCTTATTCTTATCTTTTAGAAAGTGTCGAAGGAGGAGAGAAATGGGCGCGTTATTCTTTTCTGGGCACTCAACCCTCCCTTATTTTTCAGGCTAAAGGGAAGAAAGTCGAGATAAGAGAAGGCAGGGATAAAAAAGTTTTCGAGTCAGATAAACCTCTTGAAGAGGTAAAAAAGATTATGGCCGGATTCCGGCCGGTTCCCATCGAAGGGCTGCCTCGTTTTTACGGAGGGCTGGTTGGATATCTCAGCTATGATGCTATCCGGGATTTCGAGAAGATTCCCGATAAAAATCCGGATGATTTAAAACTGCCCGATTATTTTTTTATGTTGACCGATACTCTTCTCATATTCGATAATCTCAAGCATTCAATAAAAATTGTCTCCAATGCCTTTGTGAGCGGCGATAACGAAAAGGCTTATCAGAAGGCAATAGGAAAAATTGAATCAGTCGAAAAATTCTTAAAGAGGCCTTTGCCTTCAAAAACAAAACAGAAAATAAAGAAACCAAAAGAGAATTTAACTTCTAATTTTACTTCCAAGCAGTTTGAGGATATTGTTATCAGGGCAAAAGAGAATATTTACCAGGGTGAAGCTATTCAAATTGTGCTCTCGCAGCGTTTAAAAGAAGCTGCTCCTCCTCCGGCTTTGGATATCTATCGAGCGCTGAGGCGGATTAATCCTTCTCCCTATATGTACTATTTAAACGGAGAGGATTTTCAAGTTATTGGTTCTTCCCCGGAGATTTTAATCAGAAAAGAAGGGGATAAGGTGGAGCTGAGGCCGATTGCCGGGACGCGCCGGAGAGGAAAAGATAAGGAAGAAGACGAAAAATTAGAGAGGGAGTTACTTTCTGACCCCAAGGAAAAAGCCGAACATATTATGCTGGTTGACCTGGGAAGAAATGATGTTGGCCGGGTGAGTCGGTATGGTACGGTTAAGGTTCCAGAGCTAATGGTTATAGAGAAATATTCTCATGTGATGCATATTGTCTCCCATGTGCAGGGAAAACTTGATCCGGCAAAAGATGAATTCGATGTTTTAAAAGCCTCTTTCCCGGCGGGGACAGTAAGCGGGGCGCCCAAGATTCGGGCCATGGAAATCATCGATGAATTAGAAAAGGTGAAAAGAGGGCCTTATGCCGGGGCTTTAGGCTATTTTAGCTTTTCCCATAATATGGATATGGCCATTATTATCCGGACGATAATCATCAAGAATAATTCCGCCTATATTCAAGTTGGAGCGGGAATCGTCGCCGATTCTATCCCTCAAAGGGAACATCAGGAAACAATGAATAAAGCCCGGGCGATGATTGAGGCGATTGAATTAGCCAGAGAAGGGTTTTAGATGATTCTTGTTATTGATAATTTTGACTCCTTTACCTACAATCTGGTCCAATATCTGGGAGAATTCGGGGAAGAAATTAAGGTTTTTCGAAACAATGCCTTTGATTTAGAAGGGATAGAAAAATTGAATTTTCAAAAGATTATTATTTCTCCTGGACCGGGACGGCCGGCTAAGGCCGGCTTAAGTTTCCAGCTGGTAAAAAAAATGGCGGGAAAAATTCCCGTACTTGGCGTTTGCCTGGGACATCAAGTAATCGGCGAGGCCTTTGGCGCCGAAATAATCCAGGCCGACCGGGTAATGCATGGGAAAATCTCCCTCATCCATCATAACGGGAAGGCCATTTTTAAAAACCTATCCAATCCCTTTGAGGCAGTGCGTTATCATTCTCTAATCATTAAAAAAGATAACCTCCCGGATTGTTTGGAGGTAACTGCCGAAACAGAAGAAAAAGAAATTATGGGGATAAAACACCGCCAGTATCCTCTTTTTGGCCTGCAGTTTCACCCGGAATCAATATTTTCTCCCGAAGGAAAAAAACTTTTAAAAAATTTCCTGGAGATATAAAATGAATTTTTACGAAGCCTTACTTGAACCCAGTTTAATAATTTTAGGAAAGATCGGCGTTTTTTTCTTAATTTTACTTACGGTTTTTCTATTCCTTCTTTTTGGCTGGTTTTTGGCCCTTGTGGTGAAAAAAATCCTTCTTAAGGTTTTCAGGAAAATAGATTTAGATAGATATTTTAAAAATACCTGGATGGGAAAATTCTTAAGCCGCGGAGGCATAACTAAAATGCCGGCAGAGTTATTAAGCGGTTTTTTCTATTGGCTAATAATCGTTATTTTCGTAGTTATTGCTTCTCAGAGTTTAGGGATAGAATCGACCGGTGATTTGCTGGACCGCTTTCTAATTTTTCTTCCCCGGGTGCTTGCCTTCGGATTAATTCTAATCTTTGGTATCGTTTTTGCCGGGTTTATAGGAAAGTTATTTCAGATAATTTCGGGAAATCTGGGCATAAAGGAGGCGAAAACCATCGGTCGCCTTCTTCAGGGGATAATAATCATCTATGCGGTAATTATGGCTCTGGAGCAATTGGGTATTGCCGTTTTTGCGGTAGCGGCTTCTTTCAATATTTTCTGGGCAGCTATTTGCCTTACCCTGGTTTTAGCTTTAGGCTTGGGAGGAAAAGATTTAGTGAAAGGTTTTCTGGATAATTTTGCAAAAAAATTAGGAGGCAATCAAGGCCCTAAAAAACAAAATACCCGGAGCCGAAATAGAAAGAAAGAAAGAAAAAATAAAGATTTACAGGAGATGTTTCCTTATGATCAAAGAGGCGATTAGCAAGGTTATTGAGAAAATAGATTTGAGCCAAAGCGAGATGGAATCGGTGATGAATGAAATTATGAGCGGCGGGGCGACCCCGGCTCAGATTGGGGCGTTTCTTACGGCTCTCAGGCTTAAAGGAGAAACGGTCGAGGAAATTACCGGAGCGGCCCGGGTGATGCGAGAAAAAGCGAGCCGGATAAGAAATTTAGAGGAGCTGAGGATTAATCGGGTAGAAATTGTTGATACCTGCGGGACAGGAGGTAGCGGCACCAATGCTTTCAATATTTCTACTGCCACGGCCTTTGTGGTTGCCGGGGCCGGACTTAAGGTAGCCAAACACGGTAATAAATCCGTCTCCAGTCTCTGCGGCAGTGCCGATATTATCGAGGGTCTGGGTGTTAGTTTAAAACTTTCGCCGGAGGCGGTCGGTGAATGTATCAAAGAGGTGGGTATCGGTTTCCTTTTCGCGCCGCTTTTTCATGGGGCCATGAAACATGCCATTGGCCCGAGACGGGAAATCGGCATAAGAACAATTTTTAATATTTTGGGGCCTTTAACCAATCCGGCCGGAGCTACCTCTCAGGTAATGGGCGTTTATGATGGGAGCCTTACCGAAACATTAGCTCAGGTTTTAGGCAACCTCGGGGTCAGACATGCTTTGGTCGTCCACGGAATGGACGGCCTTGATGAAATTACGATAACAAAAGAATCTAAAATTTCTGAGGTTAAAGAAGGCAAGATTAAAACTTTCTTTCTAAAACCAGAGGATTTTGGAATCAGTCGCGCTCAGATGGAGGATATAAAAGGGGGAACGATTGAGGAGAATGTAAAAATTATTCAAAAAATTTTAAAGGGAGAAAAGGGCCCCTTCCGGGATATAGTTCTGCTTAATGCCGCCGCCGCTTTTATGGCTGCCAATAAAGCCAGGGATTTTTCCGGAGGAATTAAAATAGCCGAGGATTCTATCGAGCAGGGCAGAGCCCTAAATAAACTTGAACACCTTAGAAAAAAATCAGAGGAGCTGGAACGAAAATAGGCCTCTCAAAGTCAAAAGGTCAGACTGACAGAGTGAAAAATGTTTTCTTTAGATAAAATTTTGAAAACAACCAGAAAGAAAGTAGAAGAAGCAAAACGCCGCCTGCCTCCGGATGTGCTTAAAAAAAGATTAAAGGATGCCGCCCCTATCCGCAGTTTACAAAAAGCCTTGGATTTCTCCTCAGGTCTTGCTTTAATCGGCGAGATTAAAAAGGCCTCACCCAGCGCTGGTCTTATCCGGAAAGATTTTTTTCCGATAGAATTGGCTAAAGCTTATTTGGAAGGTGGGGTTACTGCAATATCTGTTTTAACCGAGGAAGAATTTTTTCAGGGGAAGCTGGATTATCTTTTAAAAATAAAAAAATCAGTTGACCTGCCTTTGTTACGGAAGGATTTCATAATTGATGAATATCAAATCCTTGAGTCGCGTCTTTTCGGGGCAGACGTCGTTTTACTAATTGCTTCCATTCTAAACGATGAAGAAATAAATAGGT
>CAZDME010000053.1:0-8983 GCA_964506785.1 uncultured bacterium
GATCATCATTTTTTATAATGTTATATTTATTTTTAACTTCTTTTATTTGTATTAAATCATCTTCATCGTGAGTTTTTTTATCCAGTTTATTTATATACATCCTGAAACCTAAGTCTATGTATAAAAATGTTTTCTCTTCCTCACTTATGCGGAAAACTATATCCCAGGCGGGAAGGTTTTGGGTTAATCCCTCAAGTAAATCTAAATCAAAATCTTTATGGAAACTGATAAGATAAGGATTTTTATAAAGAAATCGCGGTAGATATTTGCCGGATTGGCCGGGGCGTTTTCCAAACCTCATCGCTGCCTTGATAAGTTCAATTAGAACGCCTTTTTCCCAGAAACCAGCCATAAAACCAGCCGTAGAGACAAAATATCCCAATTCTAATTCTATAAATTCCTGATAGAGCCGGTCTTTTAAATTTTTTAATCTTGAGTCTTTTAAAATAGCCTCTTCTTCTTTTTCTTCTATAATCTGCGCCTCCTCTTCTCCTATAACTTTTTCTAAGATACCTCCAGGGACCACCTGCCTCCAATCAGGCAGTCTGCTCAAAGATTGGCCTTGCCAACTTAGTTTCGCCGGATAGATAACGTTATCCGAGGCAATGGTGAAGCGGTCATTCATCCCGAAATCCGGATAGGTCATACTCATTGTTGCCATTGTGATTATTGCCAATTCAGCCATGGTCTGGTCTCCGGGAAGAGGATTCTTTCCCATACTGCCGTACCTAAGCATCAAGTTGGCATTACCCGCCTGTAATCCTCCATCAAGTAACTCAATGATTAAATTACCTTTATAATAGTCTCTCCCTAAAATGTCGACAAATCTTGCCATAGCCATTTGCCCGCCGGCAAAATCGCTTTTTGCCTCTGGATGGCTGGATAAAACAAAGGTTATGTTACCGTTATACTTGCTGGATAAATCCCGGAAAAACTTATTATCAGCCAGGCTGACTCTATTGGTTGAAACTATTACCGTCGGTTTAATAAGTCCGCTTTTAAGCGCGCCTCTGGCTATCCTGCTTAAATTCAGGTATTCTTCAAAATTATTAGCCTCAAAAGGGATCCCCCCTTGAATTTGCCTTTCTTCTTCAGGGGTTAAATTGGGAAGAAACGCATTTTGAGGCCCACCTTCATACCTGATTACCCTGAGCCCTTTCTCTAAGATTCTTTCGGCTTCTTCCCGGGTTTCCCCATTGCCAAATTCCAGGCAATCTTCTAACTGGCGGGTTGCCCACATCTGCTTTTCAATATCTTTACTGGCCAAAGCTTTCTCTAAATCTTCTTTCTGGAGCAAAAATTCTTCATTTATATCCCTTTCTTTCGCTCCCGCGCTTCTATCACCGCTATTGCCGCCGGGTTTCTTACCATCTAATCCCTTCGGGAAAGGAATTATTTGAGCTGTCTTTTTCCTCTTTTTCTTCTCTGTTTTTTCTAATTTTTTGTCAATTATTTTAAGGCTAAATTCAACAAACTGTTCCAACAAATAGTAGCCTGTGCCAAAAGATTTTTTTCTTCTACTCCTGGCCCAATTGGCGATATCTCCCTTTTCTGTAATAACATCCAAAATTACCTCAGCCACCAAAAGGCCGAAATTGGCATAATAAATCCAGGAGTAAATTATTATTCCGATTAGCGAAGAAAAAAGTATTGGAGTAAAGTATGAAAGGAGGGGTAAATTAATAAAGGTAAAGATCAATCCGGCTAAATACACTGCCGGCGGCGCCCGCTCCTCAACCGGCATCTTGCTGAAGAAGGATTTCCAGGTTAATTCCTGCCATAACAGGGTGCCGGTAGCCCCACCCAGCAGGAAGTGGCCCAGTTCATGCCAGACGATAGCCGGAGCAAAGGATATCCTTACCAGCCAGTTTAAAAAGCTGCCAGTTTTTCCCCACTTAAATACATCCGTAAATACATTCGCCAAGAGGGAGGGAGCATTTTGGTTCTTATCCGAAAGACGCGGCTCTTCAAAAATTTCCTTGACAAAACCTTTGGACAGATTTACGATATGCTTTATGGAAAACAGAGATAAAACAGCATTTACTGCCCGAGAGGTAGCCGTTCTAATTGAAAACCTGCGTGCCGAATTTCGCCATGTTGGCGAAAATCTCAAGGCTTTGCGGGATAAAGTAGAAACCGTACGGGAAAACCAGGCCGAAACTCTGGAGAAAATATCTGCTATTGAACTTAGGCTTACTCGAATTGAAAATGACTTTGTTAAGCGGTTAGCCACTTTAGAATCCTTCCATAAGTAGTCCTTTTCTGCCATTAATTTGCCTTTACCCCAATTGGGAATAGCCTCTCTAAAATTCCCCTTACTAGAGAACGCTCCTTTCTGTAAAATAAATCCCGTTATGAATAAGAAGGCGGGCAAAAAGCCAGCTGCCGATAGAAAATTCGCCGTAATATTAGGATGATGGAAGAATAAAGATAGAATACTACTAATAACAATGATAGCACCTATTGAAAAAATAGATGCAGAGCCCTCTTTATCTTTAGAATCCCTAAATACATTCGCCAAGAGGGAGGGAGCCTTTTGGTCCCGTTTTTTTAATTTTCCAAGCTCATTTAAGGTCAAGTTAACCAATTTAGCGACATCTTTTCTTAGATTCTTCTCTTTAAATAGCCCTTTGGGCTTGAATATTTCTTCTAATTTCTCAACATCCTCTTTTTGAGAAAGGTCCAGTTCATCTATTACAAGGGCAATAAATTCCAAATTACTAAGGTTAAACTCTTTCTCTTGCAAAACAGCAGTGCTGGTATTTCCGTCAACAACTAAATATTTACCGCTGGGCTTGCCCTCGCTTAATAACCGAACCACTTCGATTGGCTGTCTTTTATTGGTTTCTTTTTCATCGTCACGGCATTTTCTCATCAGCCCCCGTGCTTTTCTTTTTTTCTTCCCCCATCTAAATGACCATCCAGGGACCTCATGACTCATGACTAATTTTTCGATTGGCAAACGGATGCTTTCGGATGTCTCTATAAAATAATCCTCCGGGACATTAACATCTTTAACCTCTGCTAAAAGATTCCCATTGTCTTTTTCAAGCATTCCCTCCAGATATTTATTGGACATCTTCCCGTCGGGTTGAATGAGAAATTTAAAGTTAACAAAGCCTTTTTCTTTTTTCGACGGTGAGCTTTGATAGTCAAAAATGCTAATTTTCTCTTCCGAAAATTTATCCATAATTTCTTCGAACAGGCCGGGGGCATCTTGAGCGTATATATGGATTTCTTTTTTGCCCGTTTTCACCCGAGAAATCTCCAAAGTTTCCTGCGGGGCCAATTTTATTTCCTCAATACTTCGCCCGACCTCTTCAATTATCTCGCCAATCTGGCGGTATTCTGTAACCTCAACACTAACCCTAACCTTTACTTTATCATCCGGCAGCTTTATCAACTCAGGGAAGGAAATAATCTTAACAGCTTTATCTCCCAAAATATCATTAATTGCTGGCAGTCTCAAACTAGACCCAATAAATTCAAGGTCATATCTGCCGGAGCGGGTTTCATCATTCTGCACCTCTCCCGGCCAAACGGCTACGGTATAAGGCTTCGCTTTTATTTTTTGCGCTGCTTTCTCTATCAACGGCAAACATTTTTTTCTATCAATAGACAGAAAAGCGTATAACTCATCCTCATTATCAAACCCCAATTCATAAGCAATAACCACCCATAAACCCTGGATATCCTTCTTAGTCAAGCTAATCAATTCTTGAGAGATAAACTCCTTTATAATCTCCCTGCCTTTTTCAGCTTCAGCCGTCAAAAATTCTTTATTCTCTAAAACCTCTCTTTTTGCCTGTATGGATTTTCCTTTATTCGCCTCCTCCAATACCCTCAACATCAACTCAGTTCTGGTATGCTTAGGTCTTTTTCCCCATAGGCGGCTTATTTGTTTTTCGGCGCCGGCCTGAATAAGATAGTTATCCTCGGTTATAAGTACGACGACATCGCCTGTTCCCAAAATTTCTTCCTTCCCTTTTCTATCCGGCAAACCCTTGGGCGCAAGACTAAATTCATTTGCTTTACTGTCATAAACCGCCCGGCAAATTTCATATTCGCCTTTATAATCGCGAAGATTATTTGTTTCCCTTTTCATTTCCCGGCAGGCGGCAATATCAGCCGGTATCGCCCCGGGATTTAGCCTTAAGGTTCGCAAAGCTGTTACTTCTCCATCTTCCAAAACAGGCACGTCAACATATATCCAGGGGATCGATTCATAAATATTTCTAAAGTCTTCAGTAAATCTGCCGGTTATCAGGACTGCCTCTTTATTAAAATCTTGTTTCCTGCCGGCCAATTTATATGCCCAATGGGCAGCCGCACCCTGCTGGTAGTTAATATAATTTTCCCTGGTCATAAATTGAAATTCATAAGGCCTTCCGTCTTTATCGGTAATTTTCATATGGTACCCTTTATAATCATCTGCTTCTTTTACCTCTATTTTTCCTTCTATCGCTTTTCCGAAAACGAAAGGAATATTTGTTGCCCTATTTAAATCTTCTTCAGAATCAAAAATCATTCTTATGCCTAAAAGGTCCAATACATCCTTTCCCTTCATTTTTTCATAGATTGAATAGATACTTTTCCTTCTAAAGGATACATCAGCCTTAATTCCCCTGTCTGCTAACTCGTTAATAATGTTTTTTTTCATATTGTTTAAATAAATTCTGGTTTTCTCGAGATTCATGCCAAGTTTTTTTTCTATTTTCGATTTAATTGTTCCATAAGCTTCAGGATCTTGAAATTTAAAGATTCTCTCCCGCAAAAGTTCAGCCCAGTAATTTCTCCCTAATCTTTCCGCCAGCGGAATATAAACATCCTCAATCTCTTTGACAAAGCAATCCCATTGATTAGAATTTTTCTTAATAGCATCGCCCTTTTCTGCTTTATCCGCAAATACCAAAAGCATTATCCCGGCATCTCCGCCGGTTTTCTTGACTATCTTATCCATCTGGTTTTGTATAACGTGAAGGCCGCTCCGGGGAGGTAAATAAGGAAGAGAAGTAACTCCATTTGCTCCTTTAATCAATTCAATAATCCTTTTATACTCATTTGTTCTAGCCTTTAAAAAATCACGGCGGGAGCGAATTTTCCCTTCCGGAACATTCTGCAGGATAGAGGCGGCAATCACCAGGTTTAAATCTTCAAAATCGTTTATTTTCCCCCATCTTTTTAACTGGCGAGCTTTCCTTAAGGCATCTTCTAAATAGGATTTACCGGTTATAAAAGTTCTTCCCTTGTAAACTTCCCGGGCGATGGCATAGGCCCCGTTAATAAGCATGGGGTCTTTAACACCTTCGCATAATGTTTCTATTTCTCTGTCATAATCTCGGCTGATTGACAAAATTGCTTTTTGCTCTTTAGTTACGTAGCCATCAATCAACCGGCTCACCTCTTTCTTCTGTCTTTCCAAAAGACCTAAAGATGTCATAATTATTTTAATTAACGCCTTTCGATTCAATCTCTTAAGCTCATCTCGATGCCCTTCAATAAAATTATTTACCAGTTCCCTTAAATCTAAGGCAGCTGCCCCGGCATTCTGATGGATAAAGTCGTTGTTTTTCTCTTGAAGAATAAAAGCGCTGCCTTTAACATAACTATATTTATATCCTTCGTTTTCTAACGATGAATGCACCCTTTCCATAAACCCTTTTTCCCCGCCTAAAATCTCGCTGAAATAGATATTTTGAGGATAATGCTTTTTTATAAAATATTTTGTAAGTTGAAACCCGATACCGGCCTTAATGCCTTTAAAGTGAGCCTGGTTTCTCTCAACCATGTCTATATGCATATCGTTTTCATACGGGCTCGCCAGCAATATTGCGGCAATTAAAGGCTCATTTTCCCCTAACTGCTCGTAATAAGCGATATACATAACTGTCTCTGTCCGGGAGTCTCTGATTTTGTCAATTATAAATAAATTTTCTCCCTTGGCTTGTTTTTCCCATAACTCAAGGATTTTTTCAAACTCTTTCCCCTCCGCAGACTTTGATACCACTTTATATCTAAGCTTCTTAACAAATGCGCTTTCTTTCTCAGCCTGACGCGTTGACACCCGGCTTAAAACGTTTTTAATGTGATTTAATAAATACCTTTGGGAAATGATTTTCTGAAAGAAAGGATTGATTTGCTTGAGAAGTGCTGGAACTGCGGAGAAAAATTCCCTACCCCCCCGGAAGGAATTCCATTTCTTACGCCCGGGCGGCGGCATATCTTCTTCTAAAATCTCCTCTTCCGAAAGTTCACTTAAATATTCTTCTACGGCCGCGACTATCTCCTCTTCTGGAATTTCTAAATATTTACCAAGCTCTTCGATTAATTGTTTTGGATTATCTTTAGCCAACTTAGCCAGCTCTTTATTCGTCCTTATCATCTCCCCTACATTTAAGGCCGCCGCTCCGCCGTCTTTATAGGGGGAAGAAATTTTTATTTCATTGCGTTCCCGGATATAATCGAAACGCTCCCTAAATTCCGCCATAGCCTCTTTGATATATTCTCGCTTGCCGGCCGTGAGAAAATCAGCTTCTATTTTATCTAAAAGAATATATATCTGTTGGACCAGCATTTCAAATTCTTCCTCGTCTCTTCCAGATAATCGAAGGATTTGCTTCAATCTATATGAGAAATCGTTTGCGTGGCGTCTCATACTATTTCCTTCTATATCGGTTACAGTTATTTCAAAAAACGGCTTAAGAGGATTAAGAATTTCATCATAATCTATCCCTATCATACTGCAGACAATATGTCCCAAAAATTTCCGCTTTAAGGCATCTTCCCATTCATGTCCTTCAATAAAATCAAAAAATTCAACCGCGCCCTTTACATCGATGTCCTTTCCCCAGGCAAAAGGCCATATTTTTGTATCGCTGTCTAAAAGAATAAATTCGTTCCATTGCTTCTCCTGAAAAACTTCCTTTACTGCTAATTCAATCCCCATATTCCGGTAACCCTTCTCAAACCACATCTCGCTTACCTTGCCTTCTTTATAACTCAACCAGCCTATACGTTTGTTATCAAGAGAAATCCACATTTTCCCCTTTGAGCTATCTATTTCTTCTAAAAAAAGATTTTCTTTGATTGCTTTACTATTGGGAATTTTAATCTCTTCTGACTGCCCAATTTGCTTCCCTCTCTCGGAATAAAAAGTAACTTCAAAATTAAGATAAGTTGCCAAACCGTCTAAACTGCTTTTTACCTTTTCACTTAACTTAACCCAATAAATCCCCCGGAGCTGACGGTAAGGTCTTTTTTCTCCCGTCTTCGGATTAACCCTCCAGTACTCTTCAGATTCGCCTGTTAATTCTACTAATCTATTTAGGACCGTTTGTTCATTGCTTATTTTCTTAAAGACCTTTTCTCTAATAACATTTAAAAATCCATCGGCAACAGAATCGCTGGAACTGAACTTCACCCTGATTAATTTGACTTCCGGTTTATCCTTGAGCTCATCCAGAATTTTCTCTTGAAGCTTTTTTCTCAGTGCCGGGGGAATGAAACTGTAGGAACCTTCTGAAAATTCAAACTTTTTCCCGGCCACACCGATAATAACCGGCGATAATGATTTAAAAAACATGGAAGTTTCTTTGTCTGAAGAATCAGCGTCACTAAATATCTTTACCTCTCGCATCATCCGATAGGCCTCTAAAACTGCCCATCCATAAACTGAAGCCTGATAATACCTGGAATTACTTCGTTTCTTATTCCTATAAACTTCATAATCAAAAGGAGGCCTCCAGTACCCATCACCTAACGCCTCCTTCATATAAGGGGTGGACGTATAGCTGGCTGCCAGGCTGACTATTAATTCATCGAAATTTTCATCCCGGCGCCACTTTCTATAATCTTCTTTTAATACTGACAAATCGGGCAAACCGTCCTGCTTCTTCATCTCGGCTCCAAGGTTAGACAGGTATCTAATATATTTAGCGGCCGCTTTCACATTAAAGCTATCATCAAGTAATAACCTGCTAAGTTTAAAATCGCCGATTTCTTTTAACTCTGGATAAAGCATACGTACCGTTTCTTTAGAAACCTGTCCCCAGCCTATTGTTCTTTTTCCGCCTAACATACCGGTTAAATCAGTATATTCCTCGAATTTTCTTAAATCCTGCTCCTCCATAAATAAAACAGCCGCTAAGAAACAGGGATCAATGTTATTGGCAGCGGCTTCTTTAATAATCAAGGTTTTGTTTTTCTCAACCCGCTCTAAGGGTTCAATAAGAGCGGTTAACTGTTTAAAAATTACATTTAACTGGTCTTTCTTAGATAAGCTGGGTTTATTTTTAAACATATTATTCATTCTTATTACAAACCGCCTGACTGGGTTATCGTTTTGTATCAATTCCAGAGTTTTAAATCTTAATCTATCCTGCTCGGCTACATTTTTAAATCCCTTATATAAAGCCCCCGCAAACCCTGCGGAAGCTCCCATCGCCCCTAAAACCATAATAGTATTTTTGAAGAATTTTCGCCGGGAAAACGATTTTGGGCCTTCAAATGCTTTACCCTGATACATAGTTACACCTATACCAACCGCCGCTCCCAAAGCACTCCCGCCAATAATCAAAGATAAATTACTCACTGCCGGCAGCACCAATCCGGCCCCAAAAGTACCAGCCGGCCATAACAAAACACTCAGTAAAGCTACGCTAAAAAATAATTTAGTTTGACGGCGATTCTTACTGAACCAAGTCCTTTTAGCTTTTTCTTTTCTTTCTTTGGTTATTCTTTCGTACACCTCCTGGCGCAGCTCTTTTTGAGACATAATATCAATCACTTTAGCAAAATGGCTGTTGGCAACGGTACTGCTTGTCTCTTCAGCACCTAAAGCCGCATACATAATAGATGCTACCCGGCCAAAGAAAACAACCTGGAGGGCTCTTACTACCTCTCTTTTCTCCATAGAGGTATCGGCTTTATTATAGGCATAAATAAGGTCTATAAGAAGCTCTGCCCAGAGTTCATCGCTAATTAA
>CAZDME010000054.1:0-8826 GCA_964506785.1 uncultured bacterium
ATAATCATGTGTAATAATGATTTCCATAACACCCCTCTTTTTGTTGGTTTTTAAGTCTTAACCATTTTACCATAAAATCTATTTTTTGCAATTTCAAAAAAAATGAAGTTTTACGGCCTCTTTGGTAAAATAAGTTGCAGAAGATTTTTTTTGGTGTAAAATGATAAAAGGGAAATAAAGGAGAAATCCCTTTTGCGGGCAGGGACAGATATGGATAAAAGCTTTAAAAGGCAAATTTTCCCCTGGTTCTTATTTGTATCTTTTCTTCTTGCCGTATCCGGATGCGCGGCACAAAAACCGATACCATCGGGATTTCTTGGCGATTATTCCTCCTTCACCCAGGAAGAAAGTGATGGGGTAGAAGGGTTATACTGCCAGAAGCACCCTAAAAAAGATTTAGGGCAGTACTCAAGATTTATAGTTGACCCGGTCATAATCCATCTCCGTCCAGAAGTAGAGGTGGATGAATATAAAGTAACTGCCGAAGAATTAAAGGAATTAGCTGACTGTTTCCGTAATGAGGTTGTGGCTGTTTTAAAAGACGGCTATGCGGTAGTAAAAAAGCCCGGGGTTGGCGTTATCCGCCTGAGAATTGCCATTACCGATGTAGAGCCAAATACACCCTTTCTGAATGTCCACTGGGTGACGAGTTTACCCGGTATGGGTTTAGGAGGTGCCTCAATGGAGGCCGAATTTATTGATACCCAGAGCGGAGAAAGAATTTTTGCTTTTATCGATTCTCGAAAAGGAAAAAGATATAAGAAAATTAAGGGGCTTACCCGGTGGGGACATAGCAAGGATATTTTTAAGCAGTGGGCTAATCTGATAAGGGAAAGAATAGATTGCCATCACGGGAAATAAACAAATGCCCGATTTTTATTACCCCCCGGGCAGTTAAAACGAAAAGTTTGCTGCTGTTTCTCTATCTGTTATTTTCCCCGATGGCGGCCGGCTAAAAGAACGAGGTCGCGTAACTCTTCAATATTTTTTGCCCGCAGCCAGTTCTTGTCAAAATCTACATTCTGGGTGATTTGGGCAATGGCGGAAAGGGCCCGCAGGTGGAAATTCCTTTCATCAGGAGAGCCGGCTAATATGAAGGCGGCATAAACCGGCGGCATTTTGTCGGTAAAATTAATGCCGGCTTCGCATCTGGCAACAACCAATTCGAATTTATGTTCCCCCTCAATGGTTATATGTGGAATAGCCAGGCCCGGCCGGACCTCGGTGGTTGACTCTTTCTCACGGCTGAGAAAGGAATTAAGGAGTTTTCCCTTATCAATATTTAATCGGTTAGCGATTTTTTCAGCTGCCAGGCGAAAAAATTCTCTGGCGCTAATTTGTTGGGTAAAATCAATTATTTCGCATTTTTTTACTAACTTATCAAATCTATCCTCGATTATTTCATCCCTCTCTTTTAAAATCCCCCTCAATTCAGCGGCTAATGAATCACCGGCTATCTCTTTGGCAGTGACCCGCTCGACAATATGTATCAAGGCAGATTTGCGTATATTTTTCTCATGAACATAAATTTTATACCATAAAATACTCAATAGGATAAATATGCCTGTTGAGAGCATTGCCACCCGCCCCATCTGGTAAAGAAAGAAAATGTAAGCGATAATTCCGGCTATCGGTAGCCAGGGATATAAGGGTGAGCGGAAAGAAGGTTTATAATTCAGAATTTTTGACTCACGCATGATAATACAGGCTAAAATTACGAATATAAACAAAATAATTTTCATTGTCGAAGCCACTTTGACAAGATTCTCCAAGTTGAGGAAGAGAATGACAGAAAGCATAAAAACCCCGGTAAATATGATCGAGAAATGCGGGGTGTTAAAGCGTTTATTTATCCGGGCAAAAAACCCCGGCAGGAGCTGGTCGCGGCTCATCGCCAGGGGGAAACGTGAGGCAGAAAGTATTCCGGCATTAGCCGTGGAGACAAAAGCAAAGATACCGGCTAAGGCCATAATGATACTGCCAATCGGGCCAAATATTTTTGCTCCGCCTATTGATATCGGAGTGAGAGAATGAGCAAGTTCCTCGTTATTCAGTAGGCCTACGGTGGTGAAAACAGTTAAGGCATAAAGGATGAGTACGACAGAAAAGGCTAAAATCATCCCGTAAGGAATATTCTTTCCCGGATTTTTGACCTCTTCGCCGACACTGGCTACTTTGGTCAGTCCGCCGAATGAGATGAAGACCATACCGACGGCGGCAAAAAGAGCCCGTTTATCTAACGGCATAAAGGGGGTGTAGTTATAGACATTAAGTGACATTGTTCCCCGAAGAACATAAAGAGATAATAAAGTGATAAGGGTAATGACTAGAAAATTTTGAGTCCTGCTGGTGACTTTTACACTTAGTAAATTAAGCATGGTAAAGAATAGGCAAAAGCCGACGGCAATGAGTTTAATCTGCCATTCGGTAATAGCCGGATTAATCAAGGTGGCTAAGGCACCGATGCCAATTAAGGCAAAGGCACTTTTAAAACTGAGTTCAAGCCAACTCACCAGGCCGCCTATGGTGCCGGCAGCCGAACCCATGCTTCGTTCGATAAAAAAATAACTGCCGCCGGCTTTGGGCATAGCCGTGGCTAGCTCTGCTTTGGCAAACATGGCCGGCACGGCTAATATACCGGCGAGAATATAGACTAAAATCATCGCCGGGCCTACCTTAGCATAAATTAATCCAGGAAGAATAAATAAGCCGGAGCTAATCATTGCTCCGGCAGCGATACAAAACACACCAAGGCCGCTTAATTGGCGGACTAACTTTTTATCAGGCATAATCCTATATTAAATGACCAAAGGGAAAAAATCAAGCTTTTATAATTTTTTTGCTGTTGGGAGAACGAAGAGACGAAGGTTTTTTCTTCTTGAAACAATGAGTTGTTTTAGGTAAAATTACAAAATACAGTTTAACTCAGGGTAAAAGGTTTTTCTTTCAATTTAAGGGGTGAGGGTTATGGAAGAGAAAAAGCCGGTAGACAGAAGAAAGTATGTAAGATTGAGTCTAGAGGCTAAGGTTCACTGTCATCTCCAAGTCCAAAGAAAAGAGAGGGGCGCCTCTAAAAAGTTTTCCGGGATAAGTAAAAATATCAGTGTCGAAGGCATTTGTTTTACCTCTGAGAAGAAGATAAAGGCTAATAGTAAACTCGTTTTAGAGATATGGCTTCCTTTTGAATCAAATCCTTTGCATTTAGAAGGCGAAGTAAAATGGTCTCATCTTTCTCGGCCGGAAGAAAATAAGGGGATGTTCGACACCGGGGTGAAATTGTTTACTATTGATAAAAGTGATGAAGATAGATTTATCGAATATGTCTGTGATAAGATGACCGAGCGTTTAAGCCGGTATCTTCATCTTTGATAACCAGGTATTTCTGTTGTGAGGTGCCGGTATTCTGTTTCTACTGAAAATATAGGTTTGATAGAACCCCAGGATAGCTGGGTTTTTTCATTAAATGGCGTAATTTTCTTGTAATTTATAGAATGTATAGTATGATATAGTGGTGTATAAACGGCTGGAGATTTCATTCATTCGTAATATCGATAAAAAAACGAAGCGAGCGGAGGTTTAGTTATGAAAAAAGGCAAATCAAAGGTTTTGGTTAAGTTAAAACACCCGCAGGATGAACTAAAAAGGTGCCAGAAAAGGTTTAGCGATATTGCCGAAAATGTCTTGGTCTGGATTTGGGAGGTTGACGCCAATGGCAAATATACCTACTCCAGCCCGGTGGTTGAACAAATTTTAGGGTATAAGCCTCAGGAAGTGCTCAAAATGCATTTTTATGACCTCTTTCATCCTGAGGATCGGGAAAAACTGAAAAAGATGGCTTTTAAGGTTTTTGCCCAGAGGAAAAGTTTTCGCGAATTCATAAACCGTAATTTAAAAAAGAATGGCAAAACCATTTGGCTTTCAACCAGCGCTGTGCCTATTATGGATAAAAAAGGGAATTTTTTCGGATATAGAGGAGCGGATGCGGATGTTACCGGAATGAAGCAAGCCGAGGGAAACATTCAAGCAAGTTTTGATAAATTACACCGGGTTTTTGACGAGATGGTGCAGGCTATGTCCGGGATGATTGAAAGCAGAGACCCTTATACGGCCGGGCACCAAAGGCGGGGGGCTGATCTGGCCTCGGCTATCGCTAAGGAAATGCATCTCTCAGAACATCAAATTGGCGGGATACGCCTGGCCGGTATTGTTCATGATATCGGTAAAATATATGTTCCTCTGGAAATTCTTAATAAACCCGGGAGGTTAACTACCGATGAATTCGAAATAATTAAAACCCATCCCCAGCGAGGGTATGATATATTGAAAACAATAGAATTTCCCTGGCCGGTGGCGATAATGGTCTTGCAGCATCACGAAAGATTGAACGGTTCCGGATATCCTTTGGGTCTTTCTGGTGAAGATATTCTTCTGGAATCAAAAGTCTTAGGAGTGGCCGATGTGGTTGAGGCGATGCTTTCCCAGCGGCCTTACCGAGCCGCCCTCTCGCTAGATGAGGTTTTAGCGGAAATCTCTAAGAATAAGGAAGTGCTATACGATTCCCGAGCGGTAGAGGCCTGCCTGAAGCTTTTTACCAGGAAAGGCTTTAAGATAAACGGCGGAGAGAGACTAAAAGGGAAAAAACAGAGAGGGAAATCGCAGGAAATCTTGATAAATTAGCTATGGAGTAAATATGGCTTCAGCCGATAGTTCTTTAATGGGGAGTAGTCTTATTCCGGTAAAAGTTATCCCCCGGGCAAAGGGAAATAAGGTAAAAAAAGAAGACGCGGGGTTTAAAGTTTATCTCACCGCCCCGCCGATTGATGGGAAGGCAAATAAACTGCTTATCAAGCTTTTGGCCGATTATTTTAGCTGTAAGAAACAGCAGATTAAAATTTTAAAAGGAAGACGCTCGAAAAATAAGCTTATTCAATTGACCAAGGCCGTTTGATTATCTTAGTTGGGATTTTTTTGATTAACTGCGGCGGATAAAGTGGCGATGAGAAAGAATCTGGTGGTTGGAATTTTAAAAGAGAGGGGATTTAAAGGGGAACAGCGGGCGCCGCTTACCCCTTCGGATGTAAGCTGGCTGATAAAAAAGGGGGTGAGGGTAGAAGTCGAGTCAAGTAAAGATAGAATATTTAAAGACGCCCAGTATAAAAAAGCCGGGGCCAGGCTGGTTAATAAATTTAAAGAGGCCTCACTTTTATTAGGCATTAAACCGCCAGTATTGAAGGGCATTTATAAAAACAAAATCTATATGGTTTTTTCTCATACCATTAAGGGGCAGCCAGAGAATAGGCCCCTGCTTAAGGAATTTATCCGTAAGGGAGTGACCTTGATTGATTATGAAAAAATCGTCAATTTCGAGAGCGAGCGTTTGGTTTATTTCGGCCGGGTCGCCGGGATCTGCGGAGTGATAGATAGTTTGCATTATTTAGGGAAAAAATTAGCCTGGCAGGGGATGAAAAATCCGTTTCTGGATGTCAAGCCGGCCTATGGATATAATTCATTAAAGGAGATTGTTGAAGGGATGTCTCGGTTAGGCTATAGGATTAAAGGTCAAGGATTTGATGATAAGCTTTCCCCCTTTATTATCGGCCTGGTCGGCCACGGCCATGTCAGCCAGGGGGTAGAAGAAATCCTTGGATATCTTAAGGCGGTTGAGGTTCATCCCAAAGACATACAAAAAATTATTCGCCAGCCGAGAAAGCAGACCAAGAGAAAGATTTATAAAATTATTTTTCTCCGTGAGGAAAGAATTCGTTCGAAAGACGGCCACAGATTTTATTTTGAAGAATATCTCCAGTACCCCGAGAGATTTGAATCTAACCTGGGGGTTTACCTTTCTTATCTTAATTTGCTCATCAATGCCAGCTATTGGGACAGCCGTTATCCCCGGATGGTAACTAAAAAGATGGTCAGGAGATTGGAAGCCCAAAAAAAATTCCGGTTGGCCTTCATTGGCGATATCTCCTGTGATATTAATGGGAGTATAGAACTAACCTATAAAGCGACCAGACAGGAAGAGCCTGTTTTTACCTATAATCCCGGGAGAGGACAATTTGTTGATGGATATAAAGAAGATGGCATTTCTATCCTGGCCGTAGATAATCTACCGACGGAATTACCCGGGGATGCCTCGCGAGAGTTTAGCGGTTTGATAAGGGATTATGTCTATCAAATTGCTGCTCACGGGATAAAGGATATTACCGAACACGCGGCCATATCCAGAGAAATCCGCCGGGCGGTTATTACCCAGAATAAAAAGTTTACTAAACCTTTCGCTTATCTCAAAAAATATTTAGGCTAAATCGGGATGGGAAAGATTAAAAGAAATATTACTATTTTAACGGTTGGAGACAAGCTTGATTTTGATGAATATAAAAAGATAAATAAAGAAAAATCTCTATTTATTAAAAAAGGTTTTAATTACAATACTCTCAGTTATGCCAGGCTTCTTCAAGGCAGAGTTCCCAGAATAAAGACTAAAAGGCTGGTAATATTTTTATTTTTCCCTTTTAATTACTGGAATAAAAAAATCGAGCACAAAACCTATCGGGGTATATATGGAAACCGCACTTTTTATAAAAAATTCTTATATTTCTGGAGGAAGGTAAATAATCTTGTCAAAAAACAATTTTCTGACAAAGAAATCTTACTGATAAATAGTCCGCTTTTATCCGGCCGGTACAGAGACAAATGGCTCATTGAATTTAATCTTTCCCGGGCCAAGGTGCCGGTTCCCAGGCGGCATCAGACCGACCATATCAGGGATATTTATAATTTTCTGGCTAAAGGCAGTTCTCTTTTTTTGAAGGCCAGATACGGCTCGATGGGTAAGGGTATTACCTATCTCAGCTGGTCAAACTGGCAGACAAATTTCCAGATTAAGGATAATCGGATTGTCAGCCGCCGCTCAGATTACGGCTGGCACTTCAGGGACATTACCGGCAATAAAACTTTTTTAAGAGAACTTCTTCAAAAAGATATCCTGATTGAGGAAGCCATCGATTCTCTGATTATAAAAAGGAAAAAGTTTGATTTAAGAATTTATGTGTTTTTTCAAAAGCCTTTATATATCTATCCCAAGACCAATCAGCCGGAGGAAATTACAACCAATATTTCCCAGGGAGGGAAAGGCGACCCCAGTTTTTTACAATTTATTCCGAAAAAACTGCTTCTTAAAGCAGAAAACGCGGCGATTAAAGCTGCCAAAGCCTTAAAATTAGATTTGGTTGGCGTGGATATTGTTCTTGACCGCCATCTCAAAAATGTATATATTGTAGATGTTAATGTTTTCCCTGGCTTCCCCAAAAGGAGGACATTCAATCTCAGTAGAAGTATCATTAAGGAATTGGTCCGCCTGGATAATAAAGGGAAACTTTTCCGATAGAAGTTAAAAAGGGGACCGCTGAAAAAACCAATCTGTTTATCTTTTTTCCCTAATTAGCCAAGTTCAATTAATCAAATAGATATGAAGCAAAGGGTATATTATCACCATACAGACTGCGGCGGCGTAGTTTATTATGGCAATTATCTGAAATTTCTGGAGGAGGCACGGACTGAATTTTTAGAAGGGAAGGGTATTTCTATCAAAGAGCTGGCTGATGAAGGGACTTTATTTGTAGTTGCCCGGCAGGAGATAGAATACAAATCACCGGCTTTTTATGGCGATATTCTGAATATAGATACGCAGCTAACGGATGTTTCTAAGATTAGAATTATTTTTGAATACGAAATAAAAAATCAAAAAGGCAAGCTGATTTCTTTGGCCAGAACGGTTATGGCTTGCGTCGGCAGCGGTTTTAAGCCTAAACCTCTTTCGGAAGAGATTAGACAAAGATTGCGCAGCCTTACTAAACTAAAATGTTAAAAATCGAAAATTTAACTGTCAGCGTATCCGGCCGGGAGGTTTTAAGCGAGATAAACCTGGAGATAAAGGAGGGGCAAAGGATGGCCCTTCTTGGCCCCAATGGGTCGGGCAAAACCTCACTCCTTATGGCCATTATGGGATTTTCTGATTATAAAATTACTCATGGGAATATTATTTTTAGAGGGGAAAATATAAATAGTCTGCCTATTGATGAACGGGCGCGTTTAGGCCTTGGGGTTATGTTCCAAAGACCGCCGACCATAAGAGGGATTAAGACCAGGCAGATGCTGAATCTAATAAAAAGCGATGGCCGTTTTGATACGGATAAAGAAGCCGGAGAGCTTAATCTAAAAACGTTCTTAGACAGAGATATAAACTCGGGATTTTCGGGAGGAGAAATAAAGCGTTCCGAGTTGCTGCAGCTTGTGGCCGGTTCTCCCAAGCTTAGCTTGTTTGATGAACCGGAGTCCGGGGTTGACTTAGAAAATATTATCCTGGTTGGCAAAATTATGAACCGGATACTTGATAAAGACAAAGATAATGCGGCTTTAATCATTACTCATACGGGTTATATCTTCGACTATGTAAAAGCAAACTCAGGCTGTATTATTGTCGGGGGAAGGCTTCACTGCATTGGAGATCCCAAGAGAATCTTAGAAACGGTGAAAAAATATGGGTACGAAGGATGCATAACATGCGAGAGAAAAAGACCAAAATAAAAAAACCTGAATCTTTAAAGGTTGATATTGATTCCTACCAGCGCCGGGCGAAAGATAAACCTTACCTGGCAAATCTTGAGAAAATTGCTCCCGGACAGAGGGAAGATATGCTCTCCGTTGGCGTAGATTCCTCCGAAAAGAACCGTTCTGGAACGTACCTTCAGATGGATCACAGCGTTGTCCACGCCAGAAGCCTTATCCCGGGCTTGTGGTAATGAGTGCTTCCGAAGCCCT
>CAZDME010000055.1:0-8819 GCA_964506785.1 uncultured bacterium
AACGGACTTTATTTCAAAGTGGAGAAAAGCACATTAATCGTCGTGGGAACCGACGGAAGAAGACTAGCTTGTGTTTTTAATAAACTTAAAGAAAATAAAGGGAATAATTTTAGTTTTATTATACCAATTAAAGCGGTTCAAGAGTTGGCTCAAGTTTTAAACGATGAAGAAAGTGATATTGTTATGAAATTAGGGGAGAACCAAATATCCTGCCAAATTCCTTCTTCTTTTGGGTTAGGTGAGATTAATTTAACCAGCCGTTTAATAGAAGGAAATTACCCAAATTACGAACAAGTTATCCCCAAAGAACTCACAAAAAAGATAAAAATAAACAGAGAAGAACTCTTAACAGCTACTCGAAGAGCGGCGATATTAACCAGTGAAAAAACCAATTCGGTTAAATTAAATTTTTCTCCCCAAGGAAAGTTAATTATTTCGGCTAACACCCCGGAAATAGGAGAGGCGAAAGAAGAACTAGATATTCCTTATAAAGGAGAAGATTTGAGTATCGCTTTTAACCCTTATTTTATAATCGATATTTTAAAAAACATAGAAAGCGAAGAAATTATTTTTGGTTTAAATAATTCTTTAAGCCCGGGAGTGATTCAGCCGGAAGAAAAAAAAGAGGAGTATATTTGTGTAATTATGCCGATGCGCCTAAGCTAATTCGTTATATCGTTACCTTGTTGACCGGCAGCGCGTTTTTTATAACGATATAACGGGATAACGATACGACGGGATAATGGAATATGAGGAAAGTAGAAAAAATTAACGAGGTTTTAAAAAGGGCGGTAAAAAAACTGGATTTAGACAAAAGGTTTCAAGAGGCTCGGGTAATGGAGTCATGGAAGGAAACTGTTGGCAGGCAAATTGCCCGGCACACCCAGCCTATAGGAATAAAAAAAAAGAAACTCTTTGTCCGGGTGGATAATTCATCCTGGATTTACCAGCTAACCCTGCACCATAAAACAGAGATTTTAAACAAAATAAACCAGGGCGCGGAAAAACCGATTTTAAAAGACATCTTTTTTAAATTGGGAAAGATAGAAAAAGGAAAGGTAAAAGGGATAAGGTAGAAAAAAGGGAGTAAAAGTGGCCCCCAAAAAAGAGGAAAAAACCAAAAAGAAAAAACCCCAGACAAAAATGCCTCAAAAAGAGACAAAAAAAGAAGAGAGGCGCAAGTACGACGCCACGACTATCCATGTTTTAGAAGGACTGGAAGCGGTTAGAAAACGCCCCAGTATGTATATCGGTGACACTTCAAGCCGGGGGTTGCACCATCTCGTTTATGAAGTGGTGGATAACAGCGTTGACGAAGCAATGTCCGGGTTTTGCCAAAACATCGAGGTGGTCGTCCATTCGAACAATACAGTAACTGTGCTCGATGATGGACGGGGGATTCCGGTCGATTTACACCGAAGTCAAAAAAAACCGGCAGTCGAGGTAGTAATGACTACCCTGCATGCCGGAGGGAAATTTGACCACAAAAGTTACCGCGTTTCCGGAGGGCTTCACGGGGTAGGGGTTTCGGTGGTAAATGCCCTGGCGGAGTGGTTGGAAGTAGAGGTTTTTCGTGATGGGAAAATCTATTACCAGCGGTATCAAAGAGGAAAGCCCAAGGAATGTTTAGAGGTTATCGGGAAAACCAAGAAGCAGGGGACGCGTATTTCCTTTAAGCCGGACCAGCAAATTTTCTCTTCCATTGACTTTAATCTTGACGTTCTTTCTAACCGGCTGCGTGAATTGGCTTTTCTTAACCCGGGGTTGAAAATAAAATTTTCTGATGAAAGGAAGAATAAAGAATTTATTTTTCAGTATGAAGGAGGGATTATTTCCTTTGTCCAGCACCTTAATAAAAATAAAAATGTTTTGCACAAAAAACCGATTTATTTACACAAGGAAAAAAATGGGGTTGTAGTAGAAGTTGCCCTGCAATACAATGATGGATATGCGGAGAATGTTTTTTCTTTCGCCAATAACATTAATACCATAGAGGGCGGGAGTCATCTAATCGGATTTCGGACAGCCCTTACCCGGACAACGAACGATTATGCCCGGAAGAACAATGTTTTTAAATCCGACGGAGTCTCTTTGTCCGGGGATGATGTCCGCGAGGGATTGACGGCCTTGATTTCGGTTAAGCTGCCCGACCCCCAATTTGAAGGGCAGACGAAGACACGCCTGGGAAATAGCGAGATAAAAGGCATAGTTGAGTCGCTGGTGAACGAAGGATTGTCTGAGTTTTTAGAGGAACACCCGCCGGTCGCCAGAAAAATCATGGAGAAATGTGTCCTTTCCCGCCAGGCCCGGGAAGCGGCCAGGAAAGCCCGGGAGCTAACCCGCCGCAAGGGCGCCCTGGAAGGAAGCAATCTCCCCGGGAAATTGGCCGATTGTTCAGAAACAGACCCGGCTCTTTGTGAGCTTTATCTCGTCGAAGGAGATTCAGCCGGGGGCTCGGCTAAACAAGGCAGAGACCGCCGTTTTCAGGCGATTCTTCCCGTTAAAGGAAAGATTATTAACGTAGAGAAAGCCCGTCTGGATAAAGTTTTGAGCAATGAAGAGATTCGCAGTATGATTACCGCCATTGGCGCCGGCGTCCAGAATGAGTTTAACCTGGAGAAGGTCAGATATAAAAAAATTATTTTAATGACCGATGCCGATGTCGATGGCGCTCATATCAGGACACTGCTCCTGACCTTTTTTTACCGGGAGATGCAGCCGCTTGTTGAACAAGGTTATGTCTATATTGCCCAACCGCCGCTTTACCGCCTGGCTAAAGGCGGAGAGGGGCGTTACGTGGAAAGCGAAAAAGAGTTGGAGAATTTCCTTGTCAGGCAGGGGATTAGCAATCGCGAGTTAGCACTGGGGGAAGGGAAGCAGTCTTTTACCGAAACTCAGTTTCGAGAAATTATCAAGGATTTACTAGAATTAGAGAAGCTTTCTATAGCCCTCAAGCGCAAGGGGATGTCTTTAGAAAAATTCCTCGTCCAGCGGCACCCCAAAACAAAAAAACTCCCCCTTTATCAAATTCGGACGAAAGAGAAGGAAGAAATTTTTGTCTATTCAGAAAAAGAGTTTGCTCATTTTTTAGAGGAAGAGGACTCAGGGAGCGTGGAAAATTCCAGCCAGGCTGGAGCCTTTTCGTCCATGGAGACGGTGGAGTTTATTGAGGCAGAGGACGTCGAAGGGGTGATAAAAAACCTGGAAAAAAAGGGGATAAAGGTTAATCGAGAAACCCTGGGAGGGGGTGAAGAAGAAATCTCCTTTGTTGTCCGGAAAAACAAGAAGGGGAAAAAGAAAGAAGGAGAGAAAAAGCCTTTATTCTTCATCAAAAAGAGGAAAGAGAAGCAAGGAAAAACGCTCTCATCGGCCGCCAGGAATACTACCTTGACAGGCAATGAAGAAATTCCTCTTTATAGCCTCAGGGAGATTTTAGAAAAGGTCAAGGAATTAGGCCGCGAGGGAGTGACTATTCAACGCTATAAAGGATTGGGGGAGATGAATCCATCCCAGCTCTGGGAGACAACTATGGATCCGGAGAAACGCACCCTTCTTAAGGTCAGCCTGGAAGACGCTGTTCAGACAAATGAGATTTTTACCGTGCTTATGGGAGATCGGGTGGAACCCAGGCGGGAATTTATCCAGGGACATGCCGCCGAAGTGAGGAATTTAGACATTTAAATCTTTATTATTTATTTTGATGGAAGGTGTAGACTATAAAGCTTACCACTGTCCCGGCAAACAGGGCAAAAATTGTTATATAGATAACATAGCCGCTTTTACCTAACATAAATTTGGAGACTCCCGAGCCTTTTTTTACCTCTTTTTTTAAATTAGAATCTTTTAAATGTGGTGGTGTAATTGTCTCGGGCGCGGTTTTTTCTGCGGGACTGAAAGCGATCTCGTAAAGGTTTGACTGAACTGTTTTGATGAATTCCGGATTACCAAGGACAAGAAGCGGTGAAGCAATAGAGCTATTGTATTTTTTTTCTAGTGTTTTTTGAGAAGGAAGTATTTTGTTTCCCTTTTCATCCAGCCAATATTCGATTTCAGCCTCCTGGTTAAATTTCACCTCGCCAAGGGCTACCTCTTTGCCCGAGGCATCCTTTTTCACCTCTTTTATTAACCAGCTTTTGGGTTTTCCTTCCTCATCAAATTCCCAGAAGTAACGGGCTTTGATTTCTTTATTTCCGTCCATGTAATATTGCGGGATACGCTTTTTATCGCAGGCAACAATCCAAACAGTCTGTGTTTTACCCGAGGGATCTTTAATAAGATTAAAAACCCAATAGCCGGTGATTTGTTTGGTTTTATCGAATCTCGGATGGAAAAAAATAAAGGGACGCTGCTGGTAAGTTGTCTCAAGAGCCCTCTCCTTGCCCGAGGCAAAGAAAGGGAAAAAGAGGCAAACAAAAAGGGCGGCTATAATAGAAAAAACCGCCAAATTTTTAGAGAGAAAAAAAGACCTCAAACACATGTGGTTTTAAAAACTTTACTCGCTTTCGCTCTGGGAAGAAACTTCTTCCCATCGGGTAATGCTAATTTCACTAGGAAAAACTAATGTTATTATCTTAGCCCGAACCAAAAAAATCTCCGCGGACATCCCCCAGAGAAAAAAAGTTACAAGCAACACTTCGATAATTTTCTTAAACATTGCAATCTCCCTTAACCGGTGTGTCAATTTTTTGGATGCATGATTGCCGACTCTGCTTTGTAATTTGCCGTTTTGGCTTCATCAAGCTGCTTATGTACAACCTTGCAAGCCTGAACATATTCGGTGGTGTCAATTATTCCAGCCATATAAGTGTCTTTCAATGACTCAAAAGATTGATATGCATAGTCCTTCTGGGTTTGGTAAACGGAGTTCACAGCCGTTAGCGAGGAAGTATAATCCCAACCGAATCCCGCCGCCGCATATTCTGTATTTGCTGTTGATACCGTCGCTTTCACGGCACTATCTAATGCGGATATTTTATTAACGGTGCTATCTACATACGTGCCAATGTCTACTACGGCACTTATGTTTTTATATCCAGCTGTATTTATGTCGTAATAAGTTCCTGTTAAAAGCCCATCCTCTATTGTGACAGAGCCATTAGCCCCTGACAGGCTGCCCAAAGCGTCTATAAGGGATGAATTATTGTTGCTTGAGACTGTTGTATAACCGGCGATATCAACCTCATCCCACCCCATCATTTCTCCGGTCTCTGGAGACATTATGCCTAAAGGGTCGCTAGCTTTCAACACAGCTACAGAGTAATCTGCGTTAAAGTCAATTAAATAGGAATTTCCATCACCTACATCTACTCCAAGAAAGCTAGCGTCAAACATCGAGTCATCAAGAATTGACTGGGCAACGGTGTTTCCGATCGCGTACATAACAGGAAGAACGGAGTTAATATCCATGCCGGCCGCGAGTAATTCAATAGCCCATGTTCCCATCATCCCCGAAATGAAATTGGAATAATCAGAGTTTTGCAATGCCTCGTCATTTGTAGGGTTAAGCAGGGCGATATCGTCTGGAACTTGGCCTTCCTCGAAAATTAGTGGTGAGGAACCAGGAAGATGATTTCCGTCATCATCAACCGACCAAACCCCCGGAACAATTTTTGCTGTTCCTCCTGAATCGCTTGGAATGTACCCATAGAGAGGTGTTGGTAATGTCGGCCGGTAATCTTCCGGAATAGGCAGTTCATCTGGAAGATCAGGGTCCGGCGAATCATATTGATAGGTGTCTACCGTGAGCCGTACATCTGTTTCTATAGACCGCTCTTTACCCCGGGGGTTTTCTCCTTGAGAGGCCACCTTAAAGTTTTTATACCGCGTACCCTCTTCTTCTCCGCTGTCCAATTCTATTACCTTAACCGGGATTTCAAAATCGGCCAGGGAGCTGGTGCCTCCCAATGTAATAGTTGTCTCAACTAATACCGTCTCGGCCTTAGCCGCGCTGGCAAAGAAGAGACAAACTACACAAGCTACGGTTAAACCAAGTACACCGTGTATGAATTCTTTAATGCCCTTTTTCACTCTCATTTTATTTGCCTCCCTCCCGCTTTTCACCCTTTCATCTCCATAATGATTATACCATAAAGGGAGGGGGAAAAGCAAATTTATTTTAGGGGTTGGCCTGTTTGATTTTCCAGAGGCCATACCGGATTCCGGCTTCCGCTAAATAGAAAGATTTAATAGAGTTAATCTCTTTATCTACGAGCTTACACTCGTTGGTTATTATCGCGAAATATGTCCCTCCGGCCAGGAAGCAAAGAAACATAAAAATTATGGCAAAAATAATTATCATTCCTTTTTTGGTCTGTTCCGCTCTCATTTCTCCTTCCCCCGAAGCCAGTTCCCAGAAAATGCAGGCAAAGTCCTTGGCAGCGGATATTCAGTTTCTTTTGTAGGCAAACGAACTTAAATCGATGCCCTGGTAACCATCCTTGGCATTTATGTCGATTATTCGAATTCGAATGTAACAGGTTGTTAACGAACCGGAAAAAATTTGGCTTTCGGGCTGAGGCCAGACGTTTTCAAGAAGAACCATTTGCCTGTCAGCATCCGGCCAGCTAGGGAAAAAGATTATCTGGTGTGTTTCAGCATCATAGGTATATTTCATCTGGTCAGGAGGGTCTTTTTCTAGGCCGTCCAATTTAACTAAAGCAAGTGTTTTGCCTTCATCGGCTATACTTATCAATTCGCTTTCCCGTATATTGCGGCATATATGGTTTAAGGCAACCCGGCCCTGGCTCTGTAAGACAATTTGTTTGGAACCTCCACCCCAGCTTCGCTGAACGACTAAATAACTAGCAATTAACCCGCCTATCACCAGAGAGGTAATTAAGATAGCCGTTACTATTTCTATTAAAGTCAGCCCGCTTGAGTCAAAGATTTTATTTTTCTTTTTCATTTTCTTGTCAGTTATCTATGTCGCTAATTGCGGAAGCCAATATTTCTGTTTGGGGTTTACCTTTCCATTCCCAGGAAACACTGACAATAATACGCAGGCCCACTTGCTCTGTTTCTCCAGAGACCATCCAGGGCTCATATTTTATTTCCCGGGTACCTACTAAATCATCTTCATTCGAGTCTACGTCCGGCCCCCTATCTATGATTACAGAATCTGATTCATCACCAAGCGCCGCAAGATCATCATAAGTAAATTTAGTCCTTTCTTCAAGAGCCTCCTGGCAAAGATGGATAGCGCTGAGGCGATGCTTAGCGTTTTTTATCCGGAGGTAGCCAAAGGAAAACATCTGAAACAAGACGGCGAAGGCGGTCAAGGTGAGAAAAATAGCGACTATACTTTCAATTAAGGTAACGCCGGATTTGTTTTTAAGGGTGGAGTAGAAACAATATCTTCCCATCTTGTTCACCGTTCCTCCTTGGTATGGGTAAGGGAAAATACTCTCTGCAAGGGAAGAACCTAATTGGGCTGAGGCAACTGATGAAAAGTATATCAGTAAAAAAAGGAGGGTGTCAAGAAAAATTTGACAAGGGCTAAAAAATATGGTATAGTTATGGTGCCAGTAAAGAGGCCCGAAAAAGGCAAAGCCACCGCAAGGTGGCCTCGCAAAACCGCGGACCCTGAGTGAAGCGAAGGGAAGCCGGGTTGCCGAAGGTGGGGTAACCCGGATTTTTTATTGGCCAATATCCCGAAAGGGCAAAGCCGCTGAAAAGCGGCCGCGCAAAGCTACGGACCCTGAAAGAACTGAAGGGTAGCCGAGCTGCCGAAGGAAAAAGGAATTCTTGGCAGCTCGGTTTTGTTTTTACAAAGAGAAAGGCTGGTGAGGGCGATGTTAAATGGAAAGCAGAAGGCGATTATTTCGATGTGCCGTTCGGCAGACCGCTGCATTAACCAGGCCTTGAGTAAAAAGGAGCCTTTCCTATTTTGTATAATGTATGTTAGCCCCGGTTCGTCTTTTCGTCCGGGAGAGACTAAAAATATAAGCGGGTTTACGGAATTTCTGGTTTTGAAAAAGGCTGGCCGGCATACTTACATTAACCATATTGTCAAGCCGGGTCTGGTCATCAAGAAAAGCGGTGTTGGATATGGAAAAACAAACTAAGAAAAAACCGAATAGTTTTCTAAAAATAGGTGTATGTTTCTTTATTATATCTGGACTTATCGGCCAGTTTTCTTGCGCTGCCCGGGCCAATCCCATAAAAAATATCCATCAGGCCATTCAGCAGAAGGTGTATTTTAGCGAAGTAAACGGAAAGGTTTTTACTCACACCCATATCCCCAAGACAAAAGCCCTTTTTGGCGAGAAAACCCTTACTCCCCTTGTCCCCAAAACCCCGAGTCCGGCGAATAGCCGGGCTCGGGGAACCCTCCTGTTTCGGAATGCGCCAAAGCCTGATTTTGACCGGGAGGTTTTCAAGAGAGATATAAAGAAAATAGAGGGGTATATAGAAAAGGGTATTGGAAAAAAGGTTGTAAAAAGAGGGAAAAAGGCAGTAGGAGAGATTATAAAAACAGTAAAAGGGGTAGGTAAAGAGATTAAATTAAGCCGCGAAGGAAAGAAAACTGAACAATCATTGCTGGTTAAAGTTCGAGGGGCGATAAAGGAAGCAAGCCATGTTTTCCGTGCCGTGCCAAAAGAGAAGGCTGCGACAGGCAAAGTTTCCCCAAATAGAAATTTATTTGCCCCGGACCGCCAGAGACTGGGAACAAACCAGCCGACGTATCCTTTGGGGTTAAAGAAAGAGAAGCGGTTTTAACAAAAGGAGGTAAATAAAATGAGTAGAATAAGTAAAGCAGGGTTAATAGTATTAATCTTAGGAGTGTTTGTTTTTACCGGAATGGGCGGTGCTTGGGCGGA
>CAZDME010000056.1:0-8368 GCA_964506785.1 uncultured bacterium
TTAAAAGAGTCACCAAGGTTTCTGCCTTATATAATCCATATGGAAATCTCGCGCTTTTTTTCTTCCCCGCCAGCCAAAGCCCAAATCCGGAGGCGAAAATCGCCAAAAGATCGGCTCCGCTATGAAAAGCATCAGCCAATAGTATCTTTGAATCGAAAAGATATCCTATAGCACCTTTGGTTACCGCTAAAAGCAAAGTAAAAAAAGTAGCCATAAAAGCTACTTTTTGGCCTCTTTTTAGCTTTTCTACGCTTTTACTATTAACGCTCATTTTCTATCTCTAAATTATTCCCGGGGAAATTGCCGGGTCATAAATGCTCCGCAACCAGGGCATCTTGTTTGAAAACAAGGCAAGCCTCGTTTGTGAGGTAAAACTCGCCCGCAATTGGGGCAAATACATGTATCCGGAGATCCAACCGGCCCCCGCGGCCCGAACCATCCCCATCTTCTTCCTCCTCTAAAACCCTTGCCTCGGCCCCGGCCGCCGCGCCCTCCGCCTCTTCCGAATCCAAATGGCATTTCGATACTCCTTTTCTGGGAATTTATTTTACGGTTAATATCGTCACTACTTGCTTTTGCCTCTTATTTTTATTCCCTTCATCCTTAATGCATCTGTTCTTTTCCTGGAACATTCCCTGCAGAAAAATTTCGGTTCGGCATTCCGCTTATCGTAATTAGGGGCCAACACCAATCTTTGCAAACTTGTTTCTTTGCCGCATTGGTCACACCTGCCCTTTTCCTTGAAATGCCACATCTCAACCGCCTTCGAAGTAAATATAAATCGGTCTACCCAAAAAAATATCGATCCCCCTATCAAGTTGGCTATAATCGTAGACCATATGCCTACTCCCAAATTCCTGACTACCAGCCACAAGATAGGAGTACTTAATTGCCAGCGAAACAAATATAACGTAAACCTTTTGATATTAATCATGGTGGCTAACGTCTTTTACGAACAACAACGGAAAAACAATGTCACTCACACAACAAGGTATCCATACCGCGATAAAAAGAAATAAAAATATGGCGATATACAAGAACCATTGCAGCGATTCCCCCATAGCCATAATAATGTGAAACAGCGATGCCCAAGTGCTTAAAAGCACGTGACCGGCATGAGGAAATTTTGTCCTTGGCCGAAAATAAGCTATCGCCACTCCTAATAGCGCTAACGGATTAACCAACCACCACTTTTCGATGAAACCTATATGGATACCCCTATTTGGCATATTAAGCAAAGTCTCCCCTAGATACGGTATTAAAGAATCGCTTATTGTCGCAATGCCTATGGATCCCGTATACCCGATAATAAGTAAAACCCAAAAATTACATTTTCCCGCAAGGCATTTTCCGCTAAAGCGTTCGCACTCATGAAGTTCAAACATAGATGCGGTAACAAGGGCGCTTAAAACAACATGCAACGGATGAAGTATATAAAAAATGTTATAAGAAAAATTGGCGGGTAATTTCCGAAAAAACACCATGATTACAATACCGGTAACCGCTCCAAAAAGAGTAAAAGGAGCGTGAATTTTTAATTCCTTTGAGACCTGCTTAAACACCTTAATACCTGCTTTATTTTCTGCCAGGACCGGATTTATATCTTTCTTACGTAAAATTTGTTATTTTTATATTCTGTTTCCGTTAATTTGCCTTCAGCTATTGGCCTATCGATAACAGCCCAATCTCTATTGGCTTTTTTTAAAAATTCACTTACCGCTTCTTTTTTCATCGGATGCGCCGATGCAATGCTTAAAAGGTCTTCTTTAACATTCCCCGTAAACGAAAAGGCATTTCCCTCATATTTCAAGGAAACCCAATCAGCCCCGCATAAATCATTCAGGTCATCTTTTTGCCATATAAAAGAAGCGTTTGAGATAACAGCCATTTTGATTCCCGGTGGCTTAAGTAATTCTATTTCCTTACCAGGATTAACATCAAGTTGGAGGAATATTATTTATCCCTAAACTCCGGCCCAGGCGCCTTGACGGAACCGGGCCGAATGTTAATAAACTTTCTTTAATCATTATATTTTGATATTTTTTCTCGCTGAAATTATTCTAATTACACGTCCAGTATATGACCTGTTTTCAGGGAAACGAAATTTTTACCGTATTTTTCCCTGAAAATTTTCTCTGCTTCCGGGCCGCTACAATGCATAGGCCCGCTTTTAATTATACCCATTTTCTTAAAGTTCCCGGCTAAAATCTGTATCGCTCTCTTATCTGCTTCCATCAGATGAAATCCGCCTAAAACAAGGTAAATAAGCTCCTTTGGAAATTTTGTTTTTGCTTTTTCCACCATTTTCAGGACTCCGGGATGGGCGCATCCCGTAATTATGATAAGGCCATTTTCCGTTTTTAACACCATAGCTTGTTCTGCCATATATTTGCCATTATAGGCCCCGGCTATTTCTCCGGTAGAAAATATATCCGGCAAAATTTGCGTTAATTTATCTGCCTCGATAAGATTGGCGTCGAGTTTTTTGGCTTTATTTTTAAATTCGCGGCTAAAATTAGGGCAGATGTACACAGGCATGCCTTTTTTGCTTTTCAGCAAATCCCAAAGCCCTCCCCAATGATCCCAGTGGTCATGGGAAATCACTATTGCCTTAATCTTGCCTGCATCAACTTTCAATGATCGCATATTCTCGAGTAACCACTTCCCTTTTTCCCCTGTATCAAACAGTATTTTATCATTAATCAAAAAGGAAATGCCCCATCCAATATGGAGATTTTTATCCTTCCTATCCTTATCGAAAAGAATTTTTATTTTCATTTTTAACGTCTTCCTATATTTTTTTGATTATTTTCCTATGTGACGAAAACGGTATTGCGGGTAAATCTTTCTTACTGAAAAATTTAGCATCTTTCAATTCATTATTTAATAATAACGATCCTTGAAAAATTTCAACTTCATACCCGATAACAAGAAGCGAACCATATTCTCTCGACTTTTGAATATAAATGCCTATCAAGTTTTTGATTTCACCCTTTAAGCCTGTTTCCTCTTTTAACTCTCTCAGGCATGCGATTTCAGGCATTTCTTCTGACTCAACAAATCCCCCGGGCAAAGCCCACTTATTTATTCCCGGTTTTATATTTCTTTTGACTATAAGAATCTTACCTCTCCCGTTCTTTGCCACACAAACAGCCACGGGTAAAGGGTTTTTATAATATATCCAACCACACTTTTGACAGGCCAACCTTTTTCGGCCGTCCACCTGTTCCTTGCGTAAATAATATCCGCATAAAGGGCAAAATTTAAATTTCTTCGGAGTTGAATTTTTCATTTTATCTTTTTCATTTTTTATAATCTTTTTCACCCGCGTAAACCGGTACTTTTAACCAATTTTCAGGAGGGGTAAAAGGGCAGGCGTAATCCCTGCTATACGCGCACCAGGGGTTATACGCATCATTAAAATCAATTATCCATTTCCCCCCGGGGGTTTGATGCCTGCCGGTTTCAAGGTCCAGATACCGCCCTGCCCCATATGTTTCTTTACCGCTGGTGACATCCCTGAAAGGGACAAAAAACCCCTCTTCTTCAGGGGAACTTTTATAAATCTGCAATTTACAATCTGTATCACCTATTCTGAAATTAAATTCACCCCACTTTAAAAACTTCCGCTCATTTCCTTTGGTATCTTCTATTTTCACCGTTTCCTTCTCCCCATGTTCCCGGAGGTCAAGCTCAAAGAGGTAATCCCGATCAGGGCTATAATAATTTAAGCCTTTAAATTTTTGACATTCGTCAAAAGATAGGGGCGACTGAAAAGGTGTTTTAAAAAATCCGTCTTTTTCCCTGCGTTTTGCTTCAATATGTTGTTTCCACCCGGCGATATCCATTGCTTTTCCTTCCTTTTACCTGTAAGAATAAAAAATTCTCTTCGAACCCTTATTCCGGAATTTTATCTACTGCCTCGTATTTTGCCAGAAGGTCATCTTCGGTAAGCAAAATATAATCTTCCCCCTCTGCCTTAACTTCCGTTCCGCTTAATTCCTTATAAATTACGCGGTCACCAACCGCCACTTCATCGGTTGCGTCTTCCGCTACCGCAATAACCTTACCCTCCTGAAGTTTTTCTTTAGCGGTATCAGGAACATATATACCGCCGGATGTCTTATCTCTGGCCTCAAGGGGTTTTACCAGAATCTGTCCGTTTATTGGTTGCAACTTCATACTATCACCTCCTTTTAAGTAGAAAGAAACCTGTCAATTTTCGCCTGATCAAATCCTACCACTAAATGCCCGTCAATATCAATCTGCGGCACGGCCATCTGGCCGCTGCGCCTTACTAATCTTTCGGCTGCGCGCTGGTCTTGAGCTATATCTACTGTCGTAAAATTAATACCCTGTTTACGTAAATATGCCTTGGCGGTTCCGCAGGCGGGGCAACCTGGGCCGCTATACACAACTACCCGATGAAAAATCTTTTTTTCGCCGCTTTTACGGGGCGATGCCATACCGCATAATACACGGCCGTAAAACCTAGCATTTTCAACCCCTTCTATACGCCGGACTATCTTTTTTTCGCGAAACGCTAAAACTGTAGGTACATTTTTCACATTAAACTGTTTATGCACGCCTTTAATCTTTTCCACGTCAACAACATAAACAGGAATTTTTTTGTTTTCCTTACTAAAATTTTCGATTTCACCCAAAGCTCGCCTCGCGTTAGGCGAAAAACCCGCATAAAACATTAAAACCAAAAAGTCCTTGTGTTTATTTTGCGCGTCCTGAAAATGATTCCGGTTTTTTATCCATTCAAACATTACCATTTGCCTTTCAGATTTTATTTAAAAGAATTTTTACTTCGTTTTGTACGATTTTATAAACCCTCTTTTCTAGATCCTTAAAAGGTAATTTCTTTTCCTTTTTGACGCCAAGAAGCGAGGTTAACTCGATGTAAGTATCTACAGACACCCCCTCCCTTTTAAATAGTTCCTTGCCGCACTGAATCGCGCAGGCGTCTATTAAAATACGCTTTTTTGAGTTTTTTACAATTTCCCCACGCTTCCATGGCACTATGGCGGCGGGAAGACATCCTATTTTCACATCATCAGGATTTTCCTCCCATACCCTTATACAGGCTTTAGATGCGGCAACGCCGGTGGCGCATCCGCCATAACAGGTAAAAATCAAAACTTTATAAAGATTGGCCACTTTTTAATTGTTTAAGCTCTTCTATGGTTTTTTCGGCAACGATTTTTTGTTTATTGTAATGCTTTATCATTCGCTGTAAGCATTTATTTTTTTCCTTAACATCAGCGAGATATTTTGCGCAAAGATCCATAAATCTTTTTGTTTCTTCCACGTTATTTTTTACATTTTCCGGTATTTTTTCGCTGTCATGCCTTACTGCCTCATTGGGACATACACTGTGGCAGGTACCGCAATGAATGCAATTTTCCATATTTATTCTTGCCTTCTCATCCTCCATCGAAATTGCGTCAACCGGACATTTCCCGACGCAAACATTGCAACCGGTACATTTTTTTTCGTCAACCCATGGCATATTATAACCTCCTGAAATTTTCAGAACTATAGCGGCAAGCCAATAAAAACAACAGATCCGATAATCTATTTAAATAAATCAATATATCATCGTCTTCTATGCCCTCCTTATTTCTTAACGCTACCACCCTGCGTTCCAAGCGCCTGGCGATAGTACGGACAACATGCAATGTCGCGGAACATAAATTATTGCCGGGCAGCACAAAATTTCGGAAATGATATTTTTTTTCCAGCTTTCCAATTTCTTTTTCTAAATATTTTACATATTTAAAAAGGGAGTTTCGTCCGCTTTTTTGCGAACTGCCCCCGGAAATCCGGCCCCCTACGATAAATAAGTTATTCTGCACCCTTTTTAAAATATCTTTGCCGCCTTCATCCCTTATTAAACTTTTAGCCATTCCCAAAAAAGAACTAAGTTCGTCTATAGTACCTGCCGCTTCAAGCCTTAAATCGTCTTTGGGCAGCTTATGGCCTGAAAGCGCATAGGCGTATCCCTTGTCTCCCTTTTTTGTAACAATACTTACTGTTTGTCTCCGCGGCGGCATAATCAGCTATAAATAATCTCTTTGATTTTTTTCCAGATATTTTTTATATTTTCCGTCAAAGATGTGTCAGCATATTCCACTACAGATATTTTTCGCATTTGCGCCTCGGTAACCTCTTTGCCGTAAGGCACGGTTCCTATGAATTCGGAATTATGTTTCTCCGCCAACTTTTGTATCCTGCTGGTCCAGTTCTGGTTTAAATCCGATTTATTTACTATTACACCCGATTTGACTCCAAAATGATTTATCACTTTCAATACCCGTTCTAAATCATGCGCCCCCGAAATGGTAGGTTCGGTAACCGCCAGGGCGTAGTCTGCGCCTGTAATAGAAGATATCACGGGGCATCCTGTTCCGGGAGCGCCATCCATGATCGCCTTACCCAGGTTGGCTTCTTTAGCAAGTATTGTTGCTTTATCCCGAACTAAGGTAACCAGTCTTCCGGAGTTTTCTTCGGCTACGCCTAATTTCGCGTGGCTCATTGGCCCGAAACGCGTATCAGACATAAACCATTCGCCGTTTACAGCAGGCTTGGTTTTTACCGCATCGTACTTGCACACCAGTTCACATACCCCGCACCCCTCACACGCCAATTTATCAATCGCGTAACAAAGCTTGCCTTTTTTCTCATATTTATCAATAGCGGAAAAATGACAGGCCTCTCTGCATTTTCCGCATTGAACGCACACATCCTGATTTATATCTGCTTCTACCCCTCCGCTAAAAAATCCTTTTGTCTTTACCTCAGGCGATAAAACCAGGTGCAAATCCGCCGCGTCTACATCACAATCAGAAATTACAACCCTCTTGGCCAAGGCAACAAAGCTTGCAGTCAACGATGTCTTACCGGTTCCGCCTTTTCCGCTTATAACTACTAATTCTTTGGGCTTCTTGCCGGTATTTGTGCCATATTTTTTAGATTTTTCAGGTATACTCCCCGCCGGCCTTTTTTTGCTTTTAACCGTTTTCGGCGGTTTTCTTTTTTGTTTGGCTAAAAGCAATACCTTTTCTCCCAGCTTGTCAAATATGGCTTTTATATACGGAAATTTCTCTACCGCCAATTCTCCGCGGGAGTAACTTTCAGCTATTTTGCGTTCATCGGGAATCTCCCCGATGATATCCAATTGCGCCGCCCGGCAATATTCTTTTAAAGAGGCGTCTTTATATTCTGCCCTGTTTACCACTACCACGGGTTCCTGGCCTATTTCCCTCGCCATATCCACGGCAAGCTTTAAATCATTTATACCAAAGGGAGTGGGATCGGTAACCAGAATACACAAATCCACATTTTTCACCGTTTCTACAACAGGGCAACTTGTGCCGGGTGATGAATCCAAAACATTAACCCCTTCTCCGATATATTCTTTAACCTTTTTTACCAACCGCGGAGACATCCCTCCTTCGGCTGTTTCTAACAGCGCGTAATAAACCTTTATATCTGCGCTTAATCCTTCTTTTATCACACCGATTTTTCTTTCTTTCTCGATAATCGCGTCCACGGGACAGATAATCGTGCACCCCCCGCATACATGGCACAATTCTTTGAATATAAGCACTTTCCCGCCTACAACCGCGATGGCGTTATAATTGCATATTTCCGCGCATTTGCCGCACACAATACACTTTTCTTTATCTGCCTCGGCAGGCCCGAGTAATACCGCGTCTTCTTCCTTTTTAATGACAGGGTTAAGAAATAGATGCCCGTTTGGTTCCTCTACATCACAATCCAAATAGCGGACTTGTTTTCCCTTTTCTGATAACACCTTTGCCAGATTAGTGGCTATAAAAGTTTTTCCCGTCCCGCCTTTCCCGCTGGAAACTGCGATCGACACCCTGTTTATATTTTCACTCACTATTTCACCCCTTTTTCCATAGAACCAAACATTTCTAAGCGATGATTCTTTGCCATTTTTTTATCCCCTTCCCTTATATTTTTCAACCCACTCACTTTTAACATTTACCCATGAATCGGCTTTCTTCGCATAATGGATACGTAAAGTAAAATCCCTGAAAATATCTGCGTCCACATAGAAACGGCTTAAGCCTTCAGGTTTTTCAAACGTTACAATATAATGCTTTGCGGCTCCGGAAGGAATCTTATAACTCATGGAACTTTCATCAACCAATCCAAGCTCATTTTCTACCCCGTCCTCTATATACATCGATATCTCTTCATTGGCTGAATATCGCCTATTGGGCGGTGAAACAAAAGTGTACGACGGCATAAGGTCTATACTGTATTCGTTGTTATTTCCATAATGGAAAACGAATACCAGATATTCCTTGGAAGAAAAAAATAAAGGTTT
>CAZDME010000057.1:0-8301 GCA_964506785.1 uncultured bacterium
CAAAATCGGTTAAGGGATTCTGCTTATATTTTTCTGCTATTTCAACTGCTATGACATTATCATACATATTTGTCCCTCTATTAAAATTTTGGTATTACCGTAATAACTACTCCCTGCACCTTAAAATCACGATCTAAAATAATTGGTTTATGTTTTTTATTGGTAGAACGTGGCTTAAGAAGCACCGCATTCTCAGACATTGATAACTCTTTAATCGTTACGCCATCATCAACCAGAGCAACAACCCAATCCCCATTTTTTGCTGTCTGCTGTTGCCTCACAAGAACCAGATCGCCGTTATTGATCCCAGCCTTATTCATTGAATCGCCTGACACTTTTAAAAGAAAATGCTTTGCGTTTGGCTTCGCCAGCTTATTTGAAACAGGAATCATGGCTTCAATATTTTCTTCAGCAAAAATAGGCATCCCGCAAGAAACAGTCCCGACTAAGGGAACATTTACTGTCTGTGCGTGAATTGAATTGTCGCCAAGATCTATAAATTGAAAACTTCCGTTTTTTTTCTTTTTCAAAATTCCTTTGGACTCAAGTCGGTTAAACATTAGAGAAGATGATCGGGGAGATCTATACTGCAAGGATGCCATAAGCTCACGAAGTGAAGGCAATCGCCCTTTGCTCGCAATAGCGTTCCGTATTACCTTAATTGCTTCTAACTCTTTTGAAGATAATGTTGCTTGATTGTTCATAGTATACACCAGTATACACTTTGTGAGCAGATTGTCAAGAAAATTTTTAAAAACAAAAAGCCCGCTAGTCGTTGAAACTAACGGGCTTCTGTATTGCGAAACAGAACGAACTATTCAGTTTCGTCTGTTCGTCAACAATGGCTCCCCGGGCTGGACTCGAACCAACGACCCGGTGGTTAACAGCCACCTGCTCTGCCGACTGAGCTACCGGGGAATTAATGCAATAACTCTTTCTTTTTCTTATACTTCCGAGAGGCAAACTCAAGAAGTTCAGGCTCAATACCCATCTCTTTGGCTGAGTTAAGATAAAAAAGGAGTACCTTTTCCATCCTTTTTACCGCCTGTTCCCGGGTAGCCGCTGACATCTCCAAATTCAGTTCCGGACAGGCAGCCACATAATTTTTTCTACCTTTTTTATGAACTTCTATAGAGAAATACATCTACCCCTCGCATTTTTTCAAAAGTTTGTTCCATTTTGTATCAATATAACTTTGGGTCTGTTCGATAATATGTTTATTCTCCGGTTTAAAGAGGTGCTTAAACCGAACCTGCATTTTAAACAATTCTTCAACCGGTTTCTTTTCTCTGGGAGTATAATTTATTTTGTATTTCCCTTCATCTACTTCGTAAAGAGGCCAGTAGCAGGTTTCGGCGGACATCTTGCCAATATCAACAGTCATAGACGGGTCATAGCCCCACCCCAAGCGGCAAGGGGCAAAAACATTTATAAAAGAAGGGCCGTCTTTAGCCAGGGCCTTTTGCACTTTAGTCACCAGGTCATTCCAGTAACCAGCCGCCGTCTGAGCCACAAAGGGAATCCCATGAGCAGCGACAATCTCCGTCAAATCCTTACTAAATTGAACTTTACCGGGGATGACTTTCCCGGCCGGAGCCGTGGTCGTGCTGGCTCCCCTGGGAGTAGCCCCGCTTCGCTGAATTCCGGTATTCATATAGGCCTGGTTGTTATAGCAAACATAAAGAAAGCGATGCCCGCGCTCGAGGGCCCCGGATAAGGATTGTAACCCGATATCATAGGTGCCCCCGTCGCCGCCAAAAGCAATAAAACGAATCTCGCCTTTGATTTTTCCCTGTTTCTTCAAGGAGCGGTAAGCCGCCTCTATGCCGCTGGAAGTAGCCGCTGAGTTTTCAAAGGCGCTATGGAAAAAAGGCACCTTCCAGGCAGTATAAGGAAAGATAGTTGAGAAAACCTCAAGGCAACCAGTGGCTGAAGTCACTACCACCGGCTCCTCAGCCGCCAGAAGAATCTGCCGGACAAGAAAAGGGACACTGCAACCGGCACAGGCGCGGTGGCCGCCGCTAAATTTATCTTCTTTTTTGGCTAACTCTTTTAAAGAGGCCATCTATTCCCGCACTCCTAAATAATTAACCTCACTTTTTACCTTATCCAGATGTAAATCTTTCAGTGTGCCGCTTATATCCTTAACCTTAATATCCCTGCCGCCTAAACCGTAGACAAAATTAACTACTTCAGGATGAGGCGATTGTTTATATAAAGCACTTTTTATTTCCATAAAGACCGGGCCTCCAGAGGAATTCAAAGCATCGGCACGGTCAAAAACAGCCACTTTCTTTACTTTACTCAAAGCCTTAATTATTTCCTTGTAAGGAAAGGGGCGAAACATTCTGATTTTTATGAGTCCGGCCTTTATTTTTTGGCTTCGCAGTTCATCAATGGCTATTTTTGCCGTCCCGGCCGTTGAGCCAATGGCAATCATGGCTACTTCGGCATCATCCATTCTATATGATTCGAACAGTTCATAGCGGCGCCCAAATTTTTGAGAGAACTCCCGGCTTACACCGTTTACCGCCTCTTCGGCCTGATTCATTGCCTCAATCTGGGCTCGTTTATGTTCAAAGAAATAATCGGTAAAATCTAAAGCCCCCAGGGTAACCGGCTTTTCCACATCAAGCAGCGGATACTGAGGCTGATATTCGCCGATAAATTTTTTTACCTCGCTGTCAGAAACCATCTCCAACCGCTCCATGGCGTGGCTGATAATGAAACCATCTACCGTCACCAGAACCGGCAGGAGGGCTTTTTCCGCCATACTAACGGCCTGAATAACGTTATCGTATCCTTCCTGGGGGTTTTCGCTATAAAGCTGAATCCAACCGGAATCTCTCGCCCCCATGGTATCAGAATGGTCACAATGAATATTTATTGGTGCCGAAAGAGAGCGGTTAACTACACACATAACGATAGGAAGGCGTAGGGCCGAAGCGATATAAAGCATCTCCCACATTAAAGCTAACCCTTGAGAAGAAGTCGCCGTCATTGCCCGCGAACCAGCCGCTGAGGCGCCAATGCAGGCACTCATGGCGCTGTGTTCGCTTTCTACGGCGACAAATTCTGTATGGACCCGGCCGTCAGCCACAAATTGGGCAAAAATCTGGACGATTTCTGTCGCCGGGGTAATCGGATAGGCGGCAACGACATCAGGATTTATCTGCCGCATGGCTTCGGCCATGGCTTCGTTTCCGGTTTTAGCGACAATTAATTTTTCCATATTGCCTTCCTATTTTGCTTCCCGTTCCATTTTTATCGCTTTGCCCTTAACCGGGCAGACTTTTTCACAAATTCCGCAGCCCTTACAGTGTTTATAATCCACCCCGACAACCTTACCGTCTTTAACGATAATCGAACTGTCCGGGCAATAAATCCAGCACTGGAGACAATGGATGCATTTCTCGGCGATATGGACCGGACGCATGCTCCGCCAGCCGCCGGTTTCATATTTATCGGCATTACCGGCTTCTAAAATTAGTCCCCGGAGAGGTAATTCGCGCCAGGTAGGTTCTTTTTTATCTTTCATATCATTCTTTATCCCGTTAGAAGTGAGTTGCCACCCCATACTATCTCTTACAGCAAGCTACGCGTCAGGTAGGCAACTGCCCCGCGAGCATTTGCTCGCGGGGACTTCTACTAGGGTTCGCTCTTTACTGCCGTATAAGCTTTCTTAATCGCCTCTAGATTCCCGGTAATAACCTCGGGTTTATGACGGAATTTAGCCTCTAATTTCCTTTTCATATCTTCAATCATCTTATCAAGCTTGAGAAGACCGCTCACTTTAGCTAACGCCCCAAGCATCGGGGTATTGGGAATATCCCGTTTGATATTCTCCAGGGCAATACCCGAGGCATCGATAGTATAAATCTGGCCGACTTTAATATTAAATTTCTCCCGCAGTTCCCCGGGAGATAATTGGGTATTAACAATTAATTTACCGTTTGCAGGTAGTCCTTGAGTGACATCGAGAGTATTCATCAGGGTAGAATCAAGAACAACAACAATATCCGGGCTGGTTACTGCGGCATGAATAGTAATCGGTTTATCGCTTAAGCGGTCAAAGGCCTGAACCGGAGCTCCCATTCTTTCCGGGCCGTATTCTGGAAAGGCTTGAATGAATTTCCCTTCGCTGATAGCCGCATCTGCAAAAAGAAGGGCAGCGGTTTTGGCACCCTGCCCTCCTCGGCCATGCCATCGAATTTCAATTAAATCCTGCATTTATCTAAATTAAAGATTAGGAATTTCTGTTGAAGTCCCCTCTTGGGCTGCCGCCGTTTGAGACCCGCCTTTCAAGGTGAAGTAATAGGCCATTAACACAGAGACTAAAGCAATGTTAAGATAGGCCCCTACGGCACCAACAATAAATATCCGGTAAAGGTTAGCTAAGATTACCACCTTCCTCAGTAAAACCTGGGGAAGAGAAATGGCTAAGTTAACCAAAAAAGCCACTAGTACCATAATAACGACTAGAGCCAAAATTTTGAAAAGATTAACTATTGGCTTCCTGGCTATTTCAATGCTTTTCTTAAGCCCGGCAATAACGCCAATATCTTCACTGACTAAGGCATAGGGCCAAAAAACTAACATCACAGTTAAAGTGATACCAAAAAGAATGTAGATAGCCAGAAGCAAGCCCAAAATAATTTTTATCACTGTCTCCCCGGCAGCCATACCTCCGACTAAAGCGGCAAAGATAAAACCATAGACGGCGGCAATGACAAATCCCAAAAGCCCAGAGAGAAGAAGCCGGAGATAATATTTCTTCCCAAAAGTGACAAACTCCGCGATATTAGCCGCGCCCTTTTTAATCGCTTCCTGGACAGAGCCTAAAACACCGCCCATAACAAAAATTTGAACCAAAACAGATAAAATAATAATGATCAAGAATCCCCCTCCAGGTATCACTGGAGCTATTCCTGGAGCGGCCGCCCCCATCCGGCGGATAAAAGGTAAACTAATCAATCCAAAGACTATGCCAACTCCATAAACAATCAAAACAAGTTTTAAATTTTTACTGGCCACACTAAAGCCTTTTTTGATCGCTTCAATCATTATTCCCCCCCCCTTTCTCGTAATGGTAAGGTTATTTATCCAATGTATAAAACTTATGCGAACCGCCAATAATGTATAGACTCAATATAGCAGATTGAGGAGATAGTGTCAAGGATAAGTTGCCCTATTTAGCTGGTTACCGGTCTTAAACCCTTTATTTTCCCTACATCTCTTTTCTTCCCTCGAGCGACTTGGCTAAAGTAGCCTCATCAATAAATTCTAATTCACTCCCCATAGGAATACCCCGGGCTAACTGGGTTACCTTGACCTTTAAAGAATTAAGTGTTTTAACCAGATATAACGCCGTGGCTTCTCCTTCGACACTGGGGTTAGTGGCTAAAATCACCTCTTTTACGCCGCCTTTTTTACAGCGTTCAATCAGCTCATTTATCTTTAAATCGTTAGGCCCAATACCTTCAAGGGGGCTAATTAACCCTAAAAGAACATGATAAACACCCCGAAAACTGCCCGTCTTTTCAATGGAGACGACATCGTGCGGACTTTCCACCACACAAATTTGAGTTTTATCACGGGAATGATTCGAGCAAATAGAGCATGGGTCAGATTCGGTCAGATTGAAACAGATAGAACAATAGCGGACATTATTTTTAAAGGCCATTAAGCTCTGGGCCAAAGAAATAATATCGCCTCGGGAGGATTTAAGAAAATGCAGAGCTAAACGCTCGGCGCTTTTTGCCCCCAAACCGGGCAGTTTCTTTAATCTATTAATTAAATCCTCAACCCTTTTTGGATAATACAAATCAATCTCCTTCGATAATTTCTCCTTTAAAAAGATGTAACATTTTTTCAATCAGGGGATCGTGAGATTTTGCTTTAGCTTGAAACTTTGGATTTTTATCTTCAGCTTCCACTTCGCCCTGGGATAAAATGCATTTAATGGCTAAATCTTCATCTAATTTTTCCTTGATAATTTCTTGTATCAGACGTTTATTATTCCCGCCCTCGACGCTTTCTTTGTGAAACTTACAACTGGGTTTAAAATCTAAAGTAAGCACTTTATCCATTAGTTTAGACGGCTTCGCTTCAGCCAGAAAGGCCCCCGCGGTAATCTTAGCCTTTCGGACCTGTTGGACAATCTCCGGCCAGAACTTTTCTATCTGAGAAAGGGAAAGTATCTTCCCCGTTTTATTGTTCGGCGTTGCTCCTTGATCTCCCCCCTCGTTTCCTTCTTCTTTTCTGTCTACCTCCTCGGCCTTTTCCCTGGACCCACCCCTGGAGCGAACTCCATGTCCAGCCTGAGAGTGGGCACTAAAATCGCTGCTAGCCGGAACTTCTGATACCTTGAGACTATCATTATTTTCTCCGGCTAATTTCCTCTCCAACTCAGCCAACCGTTTAAGAATATCCTGGAAAGAGGCTACCTTAGGCAATTCAGTCAAGCTGATAATGGCCATCTCTAAGGCGAATTTGATTGAGTGAGTCCCTTTCGATGCTCCTTCGACCTCAGCTAAAAGATAGATTATCTCCAGCAACTCCTCCAAGCTGAACTGATTGCTTAATAAATCCAACCGCTGAATTGTGTGAAACGGCAAATCCACCAATTGCTTTGAATCCTCACCTAATTTCAACATAACCAGATTACGAAAATGTTCTAAACAAGAACTTAAGAAAAACCGCAAATCTTTTCCTTCGTTTAACAGGTTGTTTATAATCTTAAGCCCTGCGGCCGTATCCCGCCTGGCAATGGCTGAAGTAAGCTCTTCAAACACTGCTTCTTTAACTGTCCCCAGTAAAATATAAACGTCTTCTTCGGTTATTTTCTTTTCAGTAAAAGAAATTAATTGGTCGAGAACGCTCTGCGCATCACGCATGCTTCCCTCGGCACTCCGGGCGATAGAGATAAGGGCCTCATCAGTAATTTTTATTTTCTCCGCTTGGATGATCTTTTTGAGCTGTTCGACTATTTCCTGGACGGTAAGCAAGCGGAAATCAAAACGCTGGCAGCGGGAAAGAATAGTCGAAGGGACACGGGAGGCTTGAGTGGTGGCAAAAATGAATTTGACATGAAGCGGCGGTTCCTCCAGAGTTTTCAAGAGGGCATTAAAAGCTTCGGTAGTCAGCATATGCACTTCATCTATTATATAAACTTTATACTTTCCTGCGGCCGGGGTAAATTTTACGTTTGCACGAAGATTCCGAATTTCATCAATGCCCCGATTGGAAGCGCCGTCAATTTCTAAAACATCTAAACTTGTCCCTTGCGAAATCTCCTGGCAAGACGGACACTTGTTACAGGCAGTCGGGGTGGGCCCTTTAAGACAATTTAAAGATTTGGCCAGGAGGCGGGCGGTAGTGGTTTTGCCGATCCCCCGGGGTCCAGAAAAAAGGTAGGCGTGAGCCAGGCGGTCGGCCTTAATGGCATTTTTTAAGGTGGTAGTAATATGTTTTTGCCCGACAACTTCTTCAAAGGTCTTGGGACGCCACTTACGGGCAAGAACAATATAGGCCATTTATTACCGTCCTTATCTATATCTATGCGGTGAAGAAGGAGAGTTTTCTAATTTCGGGAAGACCTTTCGCTTCGAACCTATTTTAAGAGAAAGTATTAAAATAATCAAGGAAAATTTCTACCCAGCAATATCAAGTTTGGCAGCCTCGACAATGATTCTATTTTAAATTTAAGAAAAGCCTAGATTCCTTTTTTTAATTCTCTGTCATAGAAAAAACTCCACATTAGTTGAGAGAGTCGGTCATAAAGCCATCCCAAGGGCAATCTAGCTAAAACAGGAAGGATACATTTGACTATAGGAATTTTTACAGTTAGCATGAATAATTTTTGCAATCTGTAGATTTTTACTGAATCCTTGCTATAGCTATGGCTTACCTTGAATCTATTGAACCGGGGAGACAGAATGTCATGCCTAACTTTATCTGAAAAAAATTTGGTGCCCGGGTAGGGTTGAAATATTGCTGACCATACGATGTCTGGTTTTAGTCGGACATTCAGATCGACCGTTTTTAATGCTAGTTTAAAATTTTCTTGTGGTAAACCAAACATATTAAATGTATGAAAGCTTATTTTTTTCTTTTTCAATATTTCCACACCCTTTTTTATCGTCGCATCTGATAAATTTTTATTTAAAACTTTATTGCGAATATATTCGTCGCCAGATTCTATTCCTATTCCAACCCTAAAACAGCCTGCTTCTATTAGCTGCTCAATTATATTTTCAGAAATATAATTTTAACAAGACCTGTTGTTAAAGCATTGATTGA
>CAZDME010000058.1:0-8020 GCA_964506785.1 uncultured bacterium
GCTACTTTTATTGGGATGAATGCTATGGGAATGACCATAAATGTCGTTAGTATGTTTGGCTTGATTATCGTTCTGGGTATGCTGGTTGATGACGGTATTATTGTCGCTGAAAATGTTTACCGGCATATTGAAGAAGGGGTATCACCGCGGTTAGCCGCGGTTAAAGGGACAGAAGAAGTGATGGGAGCCGTTATTACCGCGGTAGCGACAACTATCGCTGCCTTTTCTCCCTTGCTATTTATGTCCGGTATCATGGGAAAGTTTATCTGGAATTTACCGGCGGTGGTAATTGTGGCTTTGCTGGCATCACTTGGGGAAGCCCTTATTATCCTACCTTCCCATCTGGCTGATTTTGTAAAAGCAAAAGTTAACGACCAGGTTAAGGCCTTAAAGTCAGTTAAAAGTATTCCCTGGTTCAAAAGGCTGGTTTCTTTCTACTCCAAAATACTCCAGGCGGCCATCCAGAGGAAATATCGAGTCCTGGGCGGTTTTTCACTTTTTTTTATTATTTGCATGATTTTGTCTTTCACCGTTATAAAATTTATTCTTTTCCCAAGTACCGGCATAGATTACTTTTTTATCAGGGTTGAAGCCCCCATTGAAACACCTTTGGAAAAGACAAATAAGCTGATGCTTCCCATTGAACGTATTGTCTCCGAGCTGCCGAAAAACGAGCTGGATACCTATGTTACCACCGTGGGTGAAAGTGCCGAGGACCGTCAGGATCCGTTTGCCGGCCGGGGAAGTAATCTCGGACAAGTAACAGTTTATCTTACTCCGGAACAAGATAGAAAAAGAAAAGCCGATGAAATAATTGCCGAATTGCGGGAAAAAACCAAGAAAATCGAAGGGCTTACTGACCTTAGATTTGATAAAGCCGAAGGTGGTCCGCCGGTAGGCAAGCCGGTTGAGGCGCAAATAAGAGGCGAGGATTTTAATATTCTTGACCAAATAGCCGCCGAATATATGGATTTTTTATCTGCCGTTGACGGCACCTCCGATATTACCTGGGATCATAAACCCGGTAAAGAGGAAATTCGGGTCAGGGTTGACCGGGAAAAGGCAACAATGGCCGGTTTGACCATCAGAAAGATTGCCCAGACAATCCGGGGGGTTTTCGAAGGAAATATTGCCACTGCTATCAAACCAATTAAAGCCGAAGAGGAAACTGATGTAACCATAAGATTTAATAAAGAGGAAACCAAGGATGTTTCTGTTTTCGAAAGTATTTTTGTCTTAAACCAATTCGGCAATTTAATTCCGCTCAAAAAAGTGGCAGACATTGAAAAAGTCCCGGGGACAACCACTATTCGCCACTTGGATGGGAAACGGGTAGTCACGGTATCAAGTAATGTTGATAATGAAAAAGCAACTTCAATGAAAGTAAATAAAATGCTGGAGAAAAAATTTCGTGATATCCCGGATAGGTACCTCGGGTATTCGGTTAAATATGGCGGAGAACAGGAAGAAACGGTAGAGTCGCTAAAAAGTTTGCTTAAGGCAGGTTTTTTTGCCTTTCTGGTTATCCTTTTAATCCTGGCATCATTTTTTAGGTCATTAATTCAACCGTTAATTGTTTTAATGGCTGTTCCGTTTGGTCTTATTGGTGTAGTGGTGGCGTTTTTATTTCACGGTTTACCTTTGTCTTTTCTGGCAATTTTCGGCATCATCGGCTTAATCGGCATTGTGGTTAATGACTCGATAATCCTGGTTGACTTTATTAACAAATTGAGGAGAGCCGGAATAGAAAGAAGGGAGTCGATTATTAAAGCCGGCCAGATGAGAATAAGGCCGGTTATGCTGACTACCATTACTACCGTTGGCGGACTTTCCACCGTAGCCTATGGTATTGGCGGTAAAGATCCTTTTTTGGTGCCCACGGCTATGGCTTTATGCTGGGGGCTTTTATTTGCTACCGTTCTCACCTTAGTGATTATCCCCTGTATCTATTCTGTCCTTGATGATTTGGCCATAAAAATAACCAAGCACACCAGTTTGATTAGCCGGTGTAAAGTAAATAATGGTCAGCCAGAATAGTTTCATTCCTATGCTGATAAAAAAAAATTCCGTTTTTTTCCTATTTATATTTTCCTTTCTTTTAACCGGCTGTGCCGGCCTTCATTTCAGCGCCCCTGGGCCTCTTCAACTTTTTGCCCTTAAAAAGAATCTAAATGGAATTTATCATCGAGTAAAGAAAGGGCAGACTCTCTGGCGGATTGCCAAAACTTATGGCGTCCCCCTGGAAGAGATTGTCCGGGTAAACCGTATTCCTGATGCTCATCGGATTCGAGCCGGACAGTTAATTTTTGTTCCCGGCGAAAAGAGCAAAAAAAGTGTAGTTACCTATCAACCCGGATATACAAAGGGAAAAAGAAAAGTAAAAATCAAGCCTTCGGAGGAAATCCCTGATTTAGCCAAGGGGGATTTCATCTGGCCGGTTAAGGGGCGTCTTTCCTCTTACTTTGGAAAGCGAAAGGGGGGTTTTCATTACGGCATAGACATTGCTGCTCCCCGGGGGAGAGCGGTTAGGGCCAGTCGGAAAGGGACAGTTTCTTACAGCCAGGTGATGCGGGGCTATGGCAATGTAATTATTATTGACCATGGTGACGGTTTTTCTTCGGTTTATGCCCACAATCAGGTAAATTTAGTTAAAGAAAACGAAAAGGTTAAACAAGGACAGTTAATTGCCAAAGTTGGTTCTACCGGGCGGGCCCGGGGAAACCACCTTCATTTTGAAATAAGAAAAGGGACTAAACCAAAAAACCCTTTATTTTACCTTCCTTAATTTTTGTAATCATTTGATTTATAAGGATTTATATGACTATTTAGAGAAATCACTTTAAAAGGTTTTGCTTAAACTTGGTTGTTTTTGCTTATTCCTGCTCATTTGAAGCCGTTTTTTGCAGATAGAAAGCTTGAAAGGAAGTATGGCGCATTTGAAGCTTATGCCTATCAAAACAATCTCGAGATACACGAATCTATTGACAAAAATCCGGATTTAGTTTAGTATGAACGAAATTAAATAAAACCGGGAAAAAGAGCAAAGATATCAGATGGATATTAAAACACAAAAAATAAGGTTTTCAACCAAGGGGCATACGGATATAATCGACCTTACCGATAAAGTGGAAGATGTAATGGAGAAGTCTGGTTTTAAGGAGGGGACTGTTAACATTTTTACCGTTGGTTCAACGGCTGGTATTACCACGGTTGAATATGAACCTGGTTTGATTCAGGATTTGAAAACTTCCTTTGATAAAATTATACCGGAAAATGCGCAATATGCCCACAATGCCCGTTGGGGCGATGGAAATGGCTACGCTCATATTCGTTCTTCTTTTTTAAAATCATCTTTGAGCGTGCCGTTTACTCAAAATAAACTTTGCCTGGGTACCTGGCAGCAGATTGTTTATCTTGATTTTGATAACCGCCCCCGGGAACGTCAGGTGGTCATCCAGGTAATGGGAAAGTGAAATCGATGGATTTATTTGAAGTCATTGAAAAGCGCAGAAGTGTAAGAAGCTATCTGCCTGATGAAATTGACGAAAAAGATATACAAGAAATTTTTGAAGTGGTAAGAAAAGCCCCTTCCGCCAAGAATCTTCAGCCTTGGAGATTTATCGTTATTGATGATAAAGCCATTCAGAAAAAGTTAGTTCCGGCCTGCCGCAATCAAGCTTTTATTTCTGAAGCTCCTCTTTTAATTGTCGGTTGTGCCAACGAAGAAAAATGTTTCACCCATATGGGCCAGTATATGAAGAGTTTTTCTGTAGATTTAGCTATTATTTTTGACCATCTTACCCTGGCAGCCCGCTCTAAAGGGTTAGGCACCTGCTGGATTGGCGCTTTCGACGAAAAAGAGGTAAAAAGAATCCTTCAGCTTCCCAAGGCGGTAAGGGTTGTTGCTTTAACCCCATTGGGCTATCCAAAGGAGTGGCCGGAAGCCAAACCCCGCCGGGAGCTCCCCGGCATTATGGACTACAATAAATATAACGATGATTGAATTTAACTGGAGATTAAAAGACCAGAGAGGGAAAATATATACCCGAAAGCACTTTCCTTCATTAATGCGGGCTTACCGCCGGGGAGAGATAGCCGAAGGGGATTTACTTTTCCAGAGTGACGAAACAAAACCCTGGGTTGAAATAAAAGACCTAAAAACCTTTTTTCAGAGCTTCCAAAAGAAAGATATTTTACGCAAGGAAAAATTAATTAACAAAAAGGTGCTCAATGTCCGCACCTTCCATTTTACTTTCCTATTGTTTGTTTTCATAACGCTTTCTTTTATCGTTATTTATCTGGGTTTTACTGGACGGGTGCTTCCTTCTTTCTTTGGAAAAATCATCAGTGTTCGCTCAAAGACGGTTTCCATTGCTTTGAGCTTGGTGTTTTTAGCGTTTTTTCTATTTTTCCCCATAACTATTTTTTATACGGCTATCCTTCGCTGGGTCAATAAAATAAAAAAATATTTTCTGGAGCAGGAAGAAAAACAAACTGACCAAACAGCGAGTTTCAAAGCGGTTGAAAAGCTATCTAAAGATTTAAACTCCAGCTTGGAAAAGACCGGTTTGGTTAGATCAATCCTTAATTCTGCGGTCAAAACCTCGCAGTTTTCCGCCGCGTTTCTTTTGTTGCATAGTTATCAAATTAACTCGTTTATTTACGAAGCTGGTTTAAAAGTCGACCGGACGATGTTTAAAAAAATTGAATATAAATTTGAAGAGCCGATAATTAAAGAAATCCTGCGGGATAAAGACAATATTTGGCTTGAGGATATTGCCAATCCAAAGTTTAACTTTTTTTTGCGTCCAGACAAAATTCCGTTATTGGAAGGAGCTACATCCTTTCTATTAATTCCTCTGGTAGTGGGGGATGATTTTTTAGGCCTCTTAGGGCTCTATGGTCCAAGGGATAAATTCAAGCAGTTCCAGCAGCATCCTATTCTTTCTTCTATTTTAAAGAGCCAGGCATCTTTAGCTTTAGGGAGCGCCATTCAGTCCGAATTGGCAATTTTAGATAGACTTACCGGTTTATTGAATCATGAGTATTTTATGATGCGTTTAGCGGAAGAAATCGAACGTTCCCGCCGGTTTCATTTAGCAACCAGTTTTTTAATGATTGATTTAGACCATTTTAAACGAATAAATGACACTTATGGACATCAGATAGGCGATGAAGTTTTAAAATCGGCGGCGGCAATTTTTAAAGAAAATATCCGGATAGTCGATTTCTGCGGCCGTTATGGCGGTGAGGAATTTGCTATTATCCTGGTCGATACCGATATCGATGGAGCCAAGACGAAGGCAGAAGAGCTAAGAAAAATTATCGAACAAAAATCTTTTTCTTTTCAGAACCAAGATTTAAAATTGACCGTTAGCCTTGGTTTACATACCTGGAAGTGGCCGGAAGATAGTGATTTGTCCATCCCGGATTTAATAAAGAGGGCTGATAAAGAACTGTATCGCGCCAAAAAAGAAGGAAGAAATAGAATCTGCTTTACGGTTAACGGCCAGCCTTTAAGCCTGCCTTAAAATTCCCCATGTTAATTCGACTAAATAAACTGTTTTCGCAAGCCGGCATAGCTTCCCGTCGTCAAGCAGAAAAATTCATAAAGCTGGGGAAAGTCAAAGTCAATGACAAGGTGGTAAAAGATTTAGGGCGAAAGGTTGATTTTGAGAAAGATAAGATTGAATTTCAGGGAAAGCCCGTTCTTATCCAGGGAAAAGCCCATTTTATCGTTAATAAGCCGAAAGGATACCTTTGTACCACCCGTGATAGATTTAACCGGCCCAAAGTTACCGATTTGGTTAAGGATAAAAAAACAAGGTTTTATCCGGTTGGCCGGCTTGATTTGGACACCGAAGGTCTTTTAATTATGACCAATGATGGGGATTTAGCCTATAAATTGACCCATCCGCGCCATCATATTCCTAAGGTTTATCAGGCCGGCTTAAACAGGCCTTTATGCCAAAGGGATAGAAAAAGATTAGAGAAAGGGGTTAAATTACAAGAAGGAAAGACACTGCCGGCTAAAATTTTAAACTTAGGCGGAAATAAAATAGAGATTACTATATATGAAGGAAAAAAAAGACAAATAAAAAGGATGTTAGCTTTATTTAATTATAAAGTGAAGGAACTTAAAAGAATAGCTATTGGACCGCTCAAGTTAGGAAATTTAGCCTCAGGTGGCTCAAGAAAGCTCAAACCCGGGGAAATAGCCGCCTTACTTAAAAACAGGCATATTTGAGCGTGAAAAGGTAACATAAGATATAGCAACGGGCATCGTTATATCTTTCCTCTTTCCAGACCCACTCCAGACACATTCCAAACACATTCCAAACACAGAGCAAACACAAGTTTTGTTTTTCTCCCTTTTTCCTCAAAACTCTTTACCTATCTTTTTTACTCACCTTTTTCCAATGACGGGAAAAGTATAACACATAAAATCGGAAAAGTCAAATTTATCTATCCCATCTGGTTTAAAACTGGATGGGTTTTTTGTTTTTAAATGGGGTTTTAAATAAAAAGAGAGGGGGGTGAAAAATGCAAGCAAAACCGAATTATAGAGTAAAAGCTGAAATTATTCGTAAAGGATATCTCTTGCAGGATTTTGCGAAAAAGGCCGGGATTAATAACAAAACATTATCGCGTGTAATTAATGGATGGGAAATCCCGACACTTACGATTGAGAGAAAAATCGCTAAAGCTTTGCGGATAAAAAGAGAAAAGCTTTTTAAAAAATAACGAAGAAAGCCAGGTGAAAAATGGAAGAAAAAAAAGCAACAATCGGGGGAAGCGAAATTTCTATTGTGCTGGGCCTCAATAGATGGAAAACGCCTTTAAGACTTTGGGCCGAAAAGACTGGGAAAATTAAAACAGAGGATATTTCAGACAGAGAATATATACAGCTGGGGAATGAGCTTGAAGATTTTGTGGCCCGGAAATTTGCCCGGATAACAGATAAAAAGGTAAGGAGAGATACCAAAACATTCAGACACAAAGGCTATCCTTACATGATAGGCCATATTGACCGCCGGATTGTAGGGACCGATGAATTATTAGAATGTAAGACTTGCAATGCCTGGAAAGCTCATGAGTGGGAAGGAGACGAAATTCCTCAAGAATATATACTCCAGGTTTTATGGTATCTCGGTATTTTAGGAATGTCAAAGGGGTATATTGCTGTTTTAATCGGCGGCCAGAAATTTACCTGGAAAGAGATTGCTTTTGATAAAGACCTTTTTGACAAAATGGTAGAAGCGGCGAAAGAATTTGTTGAGCATTACATAGAGGAAGATATAGCGCCGGTAGCGATGTCTGGTGATAGCTCAACGCTTAACAGGATATTCCCGGAGCAAAAAGAAGATATTATCCAAACCGAAGATAAAGATATAGTCGTATTACTTGATGAGCTTCAAGCTTTAAAAAGGATAATTGCTGATACTGAAAAAGAAAAAGAAGAAAAAGAAGCAAAGCTAAAACAGAAGATAGGAGAATCAGAGGGATTGGAAACTCCTTTATATAAAGCTGTTTGGAAGGCTCAGACGTTTTCTCGCGTGGATACCAAAAAATTAAAAGCGGATGGAATCTACGATAAGTATTTAGTTGAAACACCAACAAGAGTGTTACGGATAAACAAAAAGAAGAAAGGAGATAAATAAAGATGGCTAAGTTGAATGAAGTTAAAAAAGCAGTTACAACAACAAACAAAACAGATTTGCCGACTCTTATAAAAAATAGTGTTGGGGAGCTTAAAAAAGCATTGCCGCAACATATGAATGCTGAAAGATTGGTTAGAATTGCCTTAACTTCTATGAGGCTCAATCCAGAATTATATAAATGCACATCAGAAAGTTTTTTGGGTGCTTTGTTTCAATCGGCCCAGCTTGGATTAGAGCCGAATATTGAAGGGCAGGCATATATTTTGCCTTTCAACAATAGGCGTAAATTCGGGGAAAGGGATTATAGAACAATTAAAGAGGCGCAGTTCTTAATTGGCTATAAAGGGTATGCAGAGCTC
>CAZDME010000059.1:0-7905 GCA_964506785.1 uncultured bacterium
GACTTCAAGAGAATCCAAAAGCCCTCTTAGTTTTTTCCCTATTGGCGCCATTAATTCACTATGAAAAGGCCCGGAGACCCTAAGCAACACCACCCGTCTGGCGCCTCTTCTCCGGGATAGTCTCACCCCTTCATCTACGGCCAAACTTTCGCCGGAGATAACTGTTTGATTCGGAGAATTAAAATTAGCAATGGAAATTACACCTTTAGATTCTGCCGCCTGGCAAATTTTTTGAATTTCTGCGGCCGGGAGACCAATAATTGCCGCCATTTTGCCCGGATGTTCCCGGGACGCCTCAGCCATCCAGAAACTGCGTTTTTGGACTAATTTTAAACCGTCCGGAAGAGAAAAAGCACCGGCCGCCGTTAAAGCGGAATATTCCCCTAAACTGTGTCCAGCCATAACCTCCGGGAAAATATTTGCTTCATTCAACCTCTGATAACAGGATAAACTAGTCAAAAAAATGGCCAGCTGGGAAAGAGAAGTATCCTCTAAAGACTCTGCTTCCCCGTTAAAAATTTTTTCTTCTAACTTAATATTTAACATGTCTTGAGCCTGCCTATAGAGACTTCGGCTTTCTTCCGAACTCTCGAAAAAATCCTTGCCCATACCCGGATATTGCGAGCCCTGTCCGGGAAATAAAAATGCGATTCTATTCATCTCTAAAAGCAGTTTGTAAACGGCATTAAATACACAGCAGAAAAATTACTGATTAACACCTGCTCTTTATTGTTTAATTGTTACTCACCACTTAATTACACAGGAACCCCAGGTCAAACCTCCGCCAAAGGCAACTAAAACAACGACATCACCCGGTTTGATTCTTTTCTCCCGAAGGGCGTCGTCTAAACCAATAATGGTTGAGGCCGCCGAAATGTTGCCGTATTTTTCAATATTAAGGAAAATTCTCTCCTCCGGCAGTTTTAATCTTTTTGCCGCGGCATTAATGATGCGAATATTGGCTTGATGCGGAATAAGACAAGCAACATCCTCACAGGTTAAACCACACTGAGCTAAGGCCCTTTGGGCAGATTCAGCCATGAGTTTAACCGCTATTTTAAATAATTCATTGCCGGACATTCTCATATAATGCATGCCTTCCTCGACTGTTTTATGACTAGCGGGAAGACGAGAACCACCAGCCGGTAGTTTCAAAAGGTCCCCAGCGCTGCCATCGGCTCCCAAATAAACAGAGATAATACCTTTCCCTTCGGGAACCGGCCGGATGACAGCCGCACCGGCCCCATCGCCCAAAAGAACACAGGTACCTCGATCCTTCCAGTTAGTAATCTTGGAAAGAGTTTCGGCGCCAATCACTAAAATATTTTTATACATTCCGCTGGCAATATATCCCTTCGCTATGGACAAACCATAGATAAATCCAGAACAAGCCGCGCTCACATCCATTGCCGCCGCATTTACGGCCTTGAGTTTGTCCTGGACAACACAGGCGGTTGAGGGAAAAATCGTATCCGGGGTAGCCGTGGCCAGAAGTATTACTTCAATATCCCGAGGAGTAAGTCCGGCGGCAGCAATTGCTTTTTTTGCCGCCTCCACGGCTAAATCAGAAGTAGCCACATCGTCATCGGCAATTCTTCTCTCTTTTATACCGGTTCGGCTAACAATCCACTCATTACTGGTATTGACCATTTTCTCTAAGTCGGCGTTAGTAAGAATTCGCGGCGGAAGGTATGAACCAACACCAACAATCCCCGCGTTAATTTTAGCCAAATCTTCCTCCTTGCTGCCTAACTAATATGCCTCCGCATGGCCTATCACAATAAAAAGATACAGATTGATTTCCCTTTTTTGACACAGGCAGAAAAATTAGCGGATATCCCTCATGCATATTTGCTTATGCTTTCTGTAATATGCTTGTTTATTTCGAAATCAATGAATTTCTCGGCTACAAGAATAGCATTTTTAATCGCTTTAGCCGAAGAGGCGCCATGAGCAATAATGCAAACTCCATTTATTCCTAAAAGAGGAGCTCCGCCATATTCCGAATAATCGGTTTTCTTTTTCAAACCTTTAAAAGCGCTGCCCATAAAATATGCTCCAATTTTAGCGACAATTTCTTTAGATATTTCTTCGCGGAGAAGCTCCTTAAACGTCTGTCCCAGGCTTTCACTGACCTTTAAGACGATATTTCCCAAAAAACCGTCACAAACAATAACATCAGCCTTGCCGCTAAAAACTTCTGTCCCCTCGATATTACCGATAAAATTTAAAGGTGACGATTTAAACAACTTATAGGCGGCTTTAGTCAATTCATTCCCTTTGCTTTCTTCTTCCCCGATACTTAATAAAGCAATGCGGGGTTTACGTTTTTTTAAAATATAGCCGGCATAAATCTCTCCCATCACCCCAAATTGAAAAAGATGCTTCGGTCGGCAATCTACATTAGCCCCAACATCTAAAAGAACAGAGGTTCCCTGCATGGTCGGTAAAGGAATGGCAATAGCCGGCCTGGCCACTCCCTTTAAAGTCCTTAAGTTTAAAATACTGGCGGCAACGGCGGCACCGGTATTTCCAGCGGTAACTACGGCTATCATTTCCCCGCCTTTAGCAAATTTGATTGCTTTGACAATGGAAGAATCCTTTTTCTTGCGGATAGCCACGGTGGGGGCTTCATGCATCTGGACAACCTGGCTGGCCGGATAAATAGAAATATTCGAGGGTTTTTTATATCTGCCTAATTCTTTTTTAATAGCTGATTCATCTCCGACAAGAATTAACTCGGCATCAATATTCTCCGAAGCCTGAACGGCCCCTTCGACAATTGCCCGGGGAGCATATTCTCCGCCCATGGCATCAATAGCAATTTTCATGATTGGCCTTTTATTCTTCTTTCTTCTTCTCTTTTACCTTGATTTCCATAACCTTTTTGCCGCCGTAAAAGCCGCAATGAGGACAAACGCGGTGCGGCTTTTTAGGACGGCGACATTGCGGGCAAAGCGTAATATCAGGAACATTTAATTTTTGATGCGTCCGTCTTTTAGCCTGCCGCGCGCGGGAATGTCTTCTTTTCGGTAAACCCATTTTTTCTCCTATCTTGAACTTTAGAGACTTCCAAACCCTAAATTACTTCAAATAAGCATTGAAACAGGTAAAACGGAAAATGCAGAACCATAGCGTAAAACTCGGAGATTCCGCCTTTATGATTTCACTAATTCGAATGTTTCCTGGGCAATTCTCAGCTCTTCATTTGTCGGAACAACTAAAACGATAACCTTGGAATCAGGAGAGCTAATTATTCTTTCTCGGGGAAACCCGGCCTCGTTTTTCCCTTTATCAATCTTAATACCTAAAAAATCCATATTTTTACAAATTAATTCTCTAATCTTCTCCTGATTTTCTCCGATACCCGCGGTAAAAATTAAGACATTTAAACCATCCATAACGGCAGCATAGGAACCAATATATTTTTTAATTCGGTAAACAAAAATTTTTAAAGCCAACTCAGCCTGTTCGTTCCCTTCTATAGAGGCCTTGTAAATATCCCGCATGTCATTGCTGATATCAGAAAGCCCCAGGAGTCCACTTTTTTCATTTAAAAGCCTATTTATCTTTTTAAGCCCCAAACGTTCTTTCTCCATTAAATAGAAAATCACTCCGGGATCAATATCACCACAACGGGTGCCCATAATCAAGCCTTCTAACGGAGTAAGCCCCATAGAAGTATCAATCGATTTTCCATCTTTAATTGCCGTCATACTACAACCGTTCCCTAAATGGCAGGAGATTAATTTCAAAGTATTGAGGGGCTTTTTGAGCAACTCGGCGGTGCGGAGGGATATAAATTTATGCGAAGTACCGTGAAATCCGTAGCGCCTCACCTTATCTTTTCTATATAATTCCATCGGCAATCCGTAAAGATAAGCATAAGGAGGAATGGTTTGATGAAAAGCGGTATCAAAAACAGCTACCTGAGGAATACGCGGGAATAAACTTTCCGAGGCTAAAATCCCTTCAAGATTATGGGAATTATGAAGCGGGGCCAATCTTGCGTATTCTTTGATATTTTTCTTGACCGTTTTATTGATTATAATCGAGGCTGTGAATTTTTCCCCGCCGTGGACAACCCGATGGCCAATAGCCTTAATCTCTTTAACGCTTTTAATGACACCATGTTGTTCGGAAGTAAGAAATTTGATCATTACTTTTATAGCCGCCTTATAAGTGGTAACCCGTTTTTTTTCTTCTATTTCGAGTCTCCCTTGAGGATGATAATGGCAAAGGCAGCCTTTCCGGCCAATGCGTTCAATCAAGCCTTTGGCCAGAAGATTTTTTAACCTCATATTAAAAAGTTGATATTTAAGGGAAGAACTACCGCAGTTTATGACTAATATTTTCATCTTATTGTCTCATTTTTCTATGTTTCTTAGCTTTTATCTTTTTGAAAACTTTATTCTTCTTTTACCATGGGCTATGAGCTATCAGCCAAGTCAAACTGTCAAGATAATGCCGCCATAATGGCACTGCAATTAGTAACATCCCGGACACAACAACCCCGGGAAAGATCACTGACCGGTTTACTTAAACCCTGAAGAATTGGGCCGTAGGATTCTGCTTTTGCTAAACGTTCTACTAATTTATAACCGATATTCCCGGCGTCAAGATCGGGAAAAATAAGAACGTTAGCCCGGCCTTCAACCGGACTGCCCGGCGCCTTTCTCGCGGCAACCTCCGGGGAAATAGCCGCGTCAACCTGCAATTCGCCGTCAATAATCAATTCGGGCCTTTTCCCTTTGACAATCCATGCAGCTTTTTGAACCTTTTCTACCATCCGGTGCACAGCACTGCTTTTAGTGGAGAAAGAAAGCATGGCCACTCTGGGCTCGTAATTTAATAATGAAACAAGATTATCCGCCGTGGAAATAGCAATATTGGCTAACTGCTGGGAGGAAGGTTCAGGAATAATACCGGCGTCGGCAAAAAGAAACGTTCCTTCTTCGCCGTAAGAACAATCGGGAATAATCATCAAAAAATAGCTGGAAATAGTCTGCCCCTTCTTGGCCGGCCCGATTATTTGGAAAGCCACCCGAAAAACATCAGCGGTAGTATTGGCCGCGCCAGCTACCATGGCATCTCCCTGACCTTTGGCCACCATCATGGCTCCGAAAAATAAAGGATTGCTAAACTCTTTTTTCGCTTCGTCTTTATCTATTTTATTTTGAAACATGCCGCAGAAATTCTCAATGAATTCCTCGGCTCTTGAATCCTTTAAAAAATCAATAATCTCAATTTTGTCCAAATCCAAGTTTTCACCAATTCTTCCTGCCTGATTTATAATGTTGTCGGGCTGACCGAGTAAAACCGGCTTGGCTAAATTTAAATTTACAATCTGGGAAGCAGCCTGGATTACCCTGTCATCATTCCCTTCGGGAAGGATTATTGTCTTTTCTTTAAGCCTCGCTTTTTCGTAAATAATTTCTAAAGGACGCATTTCTACAGTTTACGGTTAACCATGTACAGTGTACAGTTAGGCGCGATTTAACTTCGTTTTTAACTTTTCTTCCACATAAGACGGAACAAAATGTTTCGCATCCCCTCCCAAAGCAACGATTTCTTTAAGAATGCGCGAACTAAAATAGGCGTATCTTTCATTAGGCATCAAAAAAAGTGTTTCAACCTTGCCAGCTAAACTCCGGTTAGTCAAAGCCATTTGAAATTCAAATTCAAAATCAGAAATAGCCCTAAGACCCCGGACAATTACCTTAGCTTCTTTCTTCAGGGCATAATTTACCAACAACCCCTTAAAATCGTCTATGACAACATTAGAGAACTTTTTAGTCGCTTGTTCAAGCAGAAGTCGCCTCTCGGCAACGTTAAAAAGTGTCTTCTTTGCTTGATTGCGGGCAATGGCCACAATCAACCGGTCAAAAATAGCCGAAGCCCTCTCTATCAAATCAATATGCCCGTAGGTAACAGGGTCAAAACTTCCTGGATAAATGGCGACTTTTTTCATTTTTTTTATAGAAGGAAAGGACGGTCTGGCCGTAAACCTTTCGACGGGCAAGAATCAAACCTTCTAATCTAGAAGGAACAATATCCTTCTTACTATGTTCTACAATCGTAGTAGAAAACCCCGATACTATACCACATATATACAGATTATGCAAGATTTTTTCTATGGGATAAGCGCTATAGGGAGGATCCAAGAATATATAATCGAAAGTAGACAGGAGTTTTTTTATTGCTTGTCTGAAGGAAAGATTATAAACCTTCACCCCTTTAGAAAAGCGACAATTTTCCAGGTTTTTGCGGATGTAATCGGCATTTTGGACATCCTTTTCCACAAACATAACTGGCTTTGCCCCCCGGGAAAGGGCCTCGATGCCAATACTGCCTACTCCGGCAAAAAGGTCAAGAAAAGACTTCCCTCTCAAATCCTGGCCTAAAATATTAAAAAGAGAATCTTTTACCCTATCAGCGGTAAACCGGGTTTTTCTCCCTTTGGGCGTAGAAAGGATTCTTCCTTTAGCCAGGCCGGCAATTACTCTCATTAGGAATAACTATCGTTTATTAACTGATAACGATTGCATCCAATTAAAAAGCCTTTGCTCAAGTTCATAGGCAAGCTTATTTTCTTTCTCAAGTAAATTATTCAATTCATTCGGATCATCATTTAGATTATATAACTGGCGTTTCCCTGTATCCATCGAATAAATAAATTTCCAACCGTCGTTTGTCCGCAGGCAGCGCTTAAAATAATTAAGCAGGTAGTCGGTCTCCGAAAAAACATCCAAGGCGCGAGAGCTTCCCTCCATCAAAGGAATTAAGCTTTGCCCTTTCATCTGTCTCTCGATTTTATCACCGCAACTTACATTTAACAAATCCAACACCGTAGGCATAATATCCATGGTACTAACCTGAGTTTCTACTGCCCTGCCTTTCTCCCCCGGGATTTTAATTATCAAAGGGACACAAATCAATTCATCGTAGAGGCTGTATCCATGGTCAAACCTTTTATGTTCATAAAACTCGTTGCCGGAGGCAGAAGAAATAACAATTATGGTTCTGTCGGTTATTTCTAAATCATCAAGGGTTGCAAGAAAAACCCCCAATTTTCTATCAGCTTCATATATCTTCCCGTCATACCAATCGCGCCAGAAGGTTATGTCTTTAGCGCTCATTTCGATATCTTCGCTATCCAAACTTAAGTTGCGCAAATCCCAGTATTCATCAGGTGTCCCTTTGTATTTCCCTTTATAATCTGGGTCACTAAATTTATTTCTGAAACTTTCCGGATGCTGATAACGCCCATGGACATCATAAGCCTGGATAAAGAGAAAAAACTTTTGATTCTTTTGCTTTTTAAGCCAGTCTAAAGCCATAGGTAAAACCAGATCGAATCCGGCAAAGGTGGTTTTATCGTAATAAAGGTCGAAACCTAAATTATAACCGAACATACCGTTAATGCCGGCATCTCCGGTAAAGCCGGCAGTAGAATAGCCGTTTTCTTTAAGAATTTGCGCCAGCGTAATAACTGAAGGGGAAAGCTTTGACAAATTAGAGATAGTATCTTTTTTATCTTTAGAAACGGTATATTTATTCAAAATCTTATGCTGACTCGGATATAAAGAAGTAAACCAGGACATAAATACCGGCAGAGTCCAGCTGGAAGGACTTATGGCATTTTTAAAGAAAAATGACTTTTTTGAAAGTTTATCAAAATTAGGGCTTGTAGTTCGAAAATAGCCATAGGAAGCAAGGTGTTTTGCCCCCAGGGGGTCAAATCCGATAATAATCAAATTATAATCTTTAAAATTAGTTTTCCTGCGGCCGGTTTTTTTTAGATTATTTCTTTTCTTCTTAATACTAATAAATTTCCCTTTGCCGGTTTTAGGTTGTTCTTGAAATTTAACTGAGCGGAATATATTTAAAATTTCTTCTTTTTTA
>CAZDME010000060.1:0-7597 GCA_964506785.1 uncultured bacterium
TGAGCAAATATACCCTAATCGAGTGGTTTTAAATAGAAAAGGAAAAGAAGTAATTTCAGCTAAGCAAATGCATACAGGGAGCTGCAGTTTTACAGAGCAACCCCATATCTCCCCAGACCGTATCACAAACGGCCGAGAGCACTTCTATCTCTTTCTCATAAACAATTTTAGGCTGGAGATATTTCTTTAAAGTTTTCTTTCTCTCCATTTTAAGCCACCTCTTTCTCCTTTAGTCTTTCCTCTGTAACTTTTTTCACTATTTCAGCTACCTCGCAGGCACGGCTTGATTTCCCCCAGAGATTTCCGTCTTCCATCTGAGCTATTCCATAGCAGCGGCTACAATACGGGATTAAAAGACATCCCTGGCAGTCACTTAAAAAGCTTATTTTTCTTTTTCGCAATTTCTCTAATAAAGGCGCCCTTTGTAATTTATCAATTGAATCCTCAAGAATATTACCAATCTTTTCCCTTATCCCTACACAGGGAAAAACTTCGCCTCCGGGCGAGATAGCGAAATTATTAACTCCGGCGTTACAAAAAAGAGAGTTCGTAGATTGGGAAGAAAGGCATTCTAAATTCATCGGCCGGCTGCGGATAAATTCCTCTAAATCTTTACCGGTCAGGCGTTTTTCTATCGGGACTAAAGAACCATCCCTTCGGGGAGCGATATTAAAATCATAGATAAATTTAGCCTCAAGATTTTGGCTTAATTTTTCCACCTCCTTAAATTCCCCCAAATTTTCCTTTAAAACCATACACTTTAAGGCTATATTTATGTTTTCTTCCTTTAATCTAAAGAGCGCCTTAAAGGTCTTATCGAAGGAACCTTCAACCTGGGTAATCTTATCGTGGGTACTGGATTTTATTCCATACAGACTAACCTCAACCGATAAAGGATGGATTTTCTTTATCTCTTTGATTATTTCTTTACTTAGCCGGGTGCCATTAGTAAAAATTCTCTGGGCAAAGCCAAGTTTATAGGCAAAGCGGATAATCTCTAAAAAATCCTCCCGGCAGAGAACTTCGCCGCCGCTCCAGATTAAAAATAAAGCATTAGCCCGCGCCAATGCCGAAAGAATCTCCTTAACCTTCCTTGTGTCCAATTCCTGCTTTCCATCTTCGGGTATTACATAACAATGCTGGCATTTAAGGTTACAGCGATAAGTCAACTCCCAATGGATAATGAAAGGAATTTTTTGCTCAATGGTTTTTCCAAAAATTTTACTATAATAATTCACCATTTTATTCTTTTACCTTATCTGCCATTTTCTTGCTAATCAGGACAGCAATGAATTCTTTAGTATCGGTAAGGGCTTTACCCTTTGAAACCTCAAATTTCTGAGTGAGTGCCCGGGAAATCTCTGAAATTTTATTTTTCCCGTCAATGGCTTCCCAGATAAACGAACCCGCCTCATTTAACACCCTCACCATGCCTGCCTCCGGCAGAACTATCACCGCTTCTCCATCAATGATTCTGGAAGCCGCTCCCGGAGATTTCCTGAGCACCGAATTTTCGTCCAAATTCTTTAAAATATGGGGCAATTTATTAAGTTTATCAGCCATCGGTATAACAGTTTAACAGGGATAGGAAAAGCTGTCAAGGGAAACGGAATCATCTATTAACGGGCGGCTAAGAAAAGCTTGTTGAAAATAAGGGTTATTTTCTCCATTAATTTCCTAACTGCCTTTCTGACTGCATAAGGCAGTTTCTCAAAATTTTCTTCTGCCATTTCTAATTGCTTTTCCAGGTTTTTCTTTAAATCTCTATTTTCACGAATTACTTTATCCATTACCTCAGCGGCCGAAATACCTTTTACTTCCTTCTCCATCATCTTCTCATACTTCTCCTTCAGTTTATTTACGTAAGAAGCAAGCTCTGCTTTGCCCGCTTCCTTAGAATCCGATAAAGATTCCATCTTTTTACCCAGTGATTCTAAAAGCCGGGTCATACCAGATTTAGGAGCCAAAGAGGTTTTCCCCTTCTTAGTTGCTTTTTTCTTCCGGGGCTGACGGAGAGAATTCAAAGAATCCTCCGTTTCTTCTTCAGAAATCTCCTCTTTCTCTTCCGATTCTTCAATAACCGCCGGTTTGGGCTTAACTATCTCATCAATCCTGACTGCCGGGGCCGAAATTTCTCCGGCTCTCTTTGCTTCTCCAGATATGGCGGAAAGAAAATGTGTCTTGTTTTGTTCATCAAATTCGCGTATAGCCCTGGCAATTCTATCTACGGAAATATCAGGATTCGTTATTTTTTCCTGTAAGCTTTTTATCTGGTTAAGCTTCTCGGCAACTCTCTGAAGAAGCTGGCTAGCCGCTTTTTTAGCGTCTAAAGTAGGCTTTATCTGTATAGATCTTATATACCTTAACTTCTCTTCAACAATTTCAAGAAGGCTTTTAACTTTCTTCTTGGAAGTTGTTTCTTCCTCATTTTCGGCAGGGCTGCTGCTTCCCGCATCTTCTTCTTCGCTTTCATCTTCAGGGGCATTAACAACGGTGGTAGAAATATCCCCCAAAGCGGGCTGAGAAATCGGCAGCTCTAAAGCCGGGTCACCAAACAAACAATAGGTTTGAATTAAATCTTCGTAGATATTTCCTGTTTCGGCAAAAAGTTTAATCTTGGCCTGGGTGGTAGCCGCTCCCAGGGAACGGTGGTAATCCTCAAAAACGGCCTGGAACAGGCCTTGATTTAGCACCCGATGCCCCTGCGGCTCACCCATACCCGTCGGAGACCAGCAGGCAATAGCACCTTTTTCGGCTGGCAAAAACATTGCTTCAGCCAGACAATCCCCAAAGGGCTGAATAAAGAAACCATTCAGACAATTCATGGTAATGACAAAAGGATACTTTCCCAGATTATTGATAGATTCCAGGTGGTAGCTCTGGAAAATGTATTCTGCCGCCCAGATATCAATAGAGCCATGGCCGACGTAATTAAGTATCAAGCTCCCTTTATCGAACTGCTCAATAATATCTTCGGTGCAAGCCGCCGGCGTCTCATACTGGCTTAGATAAACCTTAGCCGTTTCATAATCAGCCGGCAGGATACTTTGAAGTAAATCGTTGGTTTCTTCAAACACTGTCTCGTCATTATCCGCCACAAAGACCACCCGTTTTTCCCATCCGGTAAAAGCAGCCGCTTCATAACTAAATATCTTATTTACCGCCTGGGTAAGTTCTTCTTCGGTTTTGACCGAAAATCTTCCCAGAAACATATCCGGCAGTAAATCATCCTCGCCATCCAAACAGACAAACCAGTTATCACTGGCTGTTTCGCCTAAATAGGGAGTAACCATAAGATAAGAGGGCAAGATATTTTTATCCCCCCGTCCCCAATAGTATTTATAGTCATAGGTGGCATCCCCCACCAAAAGCACATAGGTAGGCGCCGGCTTCAGCCAGTATTTATATGTGAAAGTCAGAAAATCCTTAATGGCATGAGGGGAGGCAATACCAAAGTTAAACTCATCATAGATATCCTCTAATTTCACTACTTTAACCGCTAATCCCTGGGCCGCTCTTAACTCGGCTAAAGGTAAAATTTCCTCATAAAAAGCCTCCGGGGTGATAAATAGATAATCAGCCTGTTGAAAGATTACCTGCAGGCTTGACGGTTCATTTTCCTCGATTGCCGCCGCTTCTTTAATCTTATCTTCAGTTAAAGCCAGGCCTTGAGAAAAGTCAGCGGCAAAATTAAAGGTATGATTAGCGCCTTCAACCTCCACCAGGCTGGGCGCGCCCAAATAAACGGGTGAAAGGGAATTACTGATATCATAAAGTTTAACCTCTGGTTGACTGAAATTGGAAATCTGGATAGTCGCTTCAGCTTCTGAATTGGTAAAGGCGCATTCATCCTCTTCAGCCATAAATTTCTTCCAGTACTTTATATCAAAATAGTCAACCAGGATTAAATCATAGGCACAGCCGGTATCCAGCACAGGAAGAATAGTTACGGTATTTGTCCCTTCATTAAGATAACTCTGCGGAAAATCTATGGTTAACGTTTGAACCGCGCGCCCGTCCCAGGTAGTTTCAATTAACAGATGGTCATTTAGATAAAGATAGACATGGTGATTGGGATGCGGCTCAACATCAAAAAATCCCCAGAGAACGATTTCTATCTGCGCCGGATTATCAAGATTCTCCACATCAATGTTAGCCAGGTTAAATGATATCTCTCCGCCTGAGCCGCCCCAGAAATATTTCTGCCAGAGCCAGCGCTCCTGTTCATTATCGCCGGGTTGCTCGCCCCAATAGAGGCTGTTCGTTTCCTCGTGGTGGATGGCACCGAAACTATAGAGAGGGGCGCCTAATCCCATCTGGACAGAATTTTCTTCCATCCTTAAACCCTGGCCGTCAGTATTAACCAGCCAGTAAACATTGGTATCAGTATATTTAGTTTCTTTCTTCTCTCCGTAGAATTCCACATAGTCGCTGGAAGAGAAACTTAGAGAATCAGCGCTGACCACCCGGATAGCCGTCTCTTCTCCGGATTGGTAGAGTTTAAGTTCAAGAGGATTAATTTGAGAGAGGTCTATGCCGGCCGCTTCTAAATCGGCTCCGGTCAGGCGGTAAATGCCGTCTTCCTTGACGGAAATTTTAGCCGCCATTTGGGCAAAACTGGCCTCAGGATTAAGCATCCCACTCCAGCCTTCGGGGAAACCCTGCCATTCAGCGGCATTGGAATAATTAGCTACCAAGTTCCCGACAATATCCTGAAATTCATCCAGTGTTTCATCGGTAACGATTTCTTCTCCGCCTTCCTGATAGGTGAATTTGAGTTTAACCTTTATCCGTTTATTCAAGGTTACTTCTTGAATGGCAGAATTATACTGAATTGGCGAGAAAATAATCTGGGCTACCCGCTGACTGCGCAGGCGGCTGATGGAATTAATATCCGCAACTGCCTCCGGATAAAGGCTGTCTTCAACAATAAGTTCTTCTCCGATAGCCGGGGCTAAAAGGTAGCCGGAATAGGAGAAGGGTTCAGTCTCCAAAATCTCCAAACTTAAAGAAGCTCTTTGGGGAACAGCTAAGAGAACACCTTTAATCGGCACTAGAGGGCGATTCTCTTCATTGGTCTCGCCATGAATATATCCGGGCAGGGTAATGCGCTGATAGGTATCTTCACCAACGGTTTTTTCTTCAACTTCAAACCTTCTGGTATATAATTCTAAGATTATGCCGTCTGCATCTAAAGAAAGAATCTTCACCCCTTCAAAAGCGCCTTCGTCTGTCTGGGTGTTAGTTCTTTCATCCCGTAAAGGACTGGTCCCGGCCAGAAATTCCTCCAAATTAGTCAAACCGTCATTATCCGGGTCTAAACTGCTGTCGCTCGTGTAAGGGTCAAGGCCGTAAAACTGCTCCCAGTCATCGGTCATACCGTCACCGTCAGAATCCTGTCCCGGACGGGCCATTACCGGGCCGTAGAATCTGGAAGAACCATTATATTCCACCGCTTCTAATTTGTAATAATAGATTTCGCCGTTTAAAACGTTGTAGTCGATATATGAATAGGATTTACCGGTAGTGGAATCTCCCAGTCCCGGAATCAAAGCCCGGTTAATCTTTATATATTCGGTGTTTTCACCCGGGTCAGTGCTTACCCTCTTTCTATAGATGTTGTATCCGGCGCTGTTAACCTCACTGGCGGTTTCCCAGATAACCTCTACCTTGCCGAAAAGGCCCAGGGCCTTAAACAGGGTTAACTTAACCAGGGTGGGCGTAAACCAATTGAGGGTGTTGCCGCCGTCAGTAGAATCAGAAGGGTTTATATAAGTGCTGTTTAAATTAGCCGAATTAGAGACGTTGACATAAGAAACACTCCAGGTAGTCGTCCCTGAAGGATAGATTTCCCATTTGTCAGTGCCGCTTCCGTCGTAGCGGTCAAGGGTAATTTCGTTACCGGAGGTACCGGTAAGCGTCAAACTATTATCATCTGTGCCGGTTATCTTAGCCTGCTCCCAGGTTTTAAATTTCAGCGAAGAGCCGGCGGTAGCCGCCGTAAATTTTTCAGTAATAAAGCCATCGGCGAAACTAGCCGTATCGTTAGTAAGAGTAACCACTAAATGACTCCAGTTAGAACCACCCGAGGTAATTGTGCGTCCCCTAGTCCCATCAATGGTCACGGTTGAAGTGCCGCAGGTAAAGGTTCCAGTACTGGTCCAGTCTCCAGCAGTATATATATTGGTGGCGGAAGAATCTGAAGCAAGGGTTCCGGCAAGAATCACATCGCCGTTAATATCCAGGGTAGAGCTACTATTAAAAGTTAACTGACCTCCGGAACTGATCGTCAAATCAGGGGGATTGGCCTCACCCTCAAAGGTAATTAAACTGTCGTTGCCGGAATTGTAGGAGGCTTTAATCCAGGCGGCCGAACGAGAGATGTCAGAAATGCGGACTTCGTCTAATTTGCCATCAAGATATGCGTACCCATTTATATATCCGAGATAGTTATACCCATCTGATGTAGCTATAGTACTACCAGAAGTTGTATCTGTTGAACCACTTGTGCCATTTGAAAACGGTGTGCCGGTGTCACCATTCCAATTAAAAGCAAAATTTCCCCAGCTAGTGGATGCTGTAGATCCTAGTATCAAATCGTTTACACCAGCATTGGTTTCCATATAGAGACTTATTGAAGAGGCAGCATCAACTCCCCAGACCCACGGAACTCTTTGCCCATCATCACCAAAAGCAATAATTCCTTGATGCCCACTAAATGGCAAACTATCTGCTTTTAACCAAAACTCAATGCACATACCATTTTTAGCATTAAGGACTGGGTTAATAGTGATTGTATCACTACTAAAATCCTGCGCATTTCCTATTTGTCCTGATGTGATAACCTGTGGGTTATTTGCAGAGCCTTTTGTCCCATCGTTATTATTAGAAGTAGAATCCAGAATGCTGCTTGTGGTATTATCATCCATATGGTAAACCACCTTAAAACTACCATCCCAGACATTTTCCGCCGGGGTGGAATTTGTATCCCCTACATAGGTAGTATTATCGGCATGGTCGGAGTCATAATATAGGTAAAGAACGGTATCGCTGCTACTGCTTACGCTATTCTCTCCGAACACCTTGACCCAGAGCCAGGCTTTCTCATTGGCATCATCCCACTTTTCAATTTCTACATAACATTGGGATAGACCATCGGATTTAGTTACGGCTATTTTCTTGCGGTTGGCATCGGCCGTCAGCTCATCAAAAACGCAGGATACATCGACATCGCCGATACCAGAGGCGGCACTAAGATAGACCAAAACCGGGAAATCAGATAAATTTGCATCAACCTTGCTACTGTCAATGGTTAATCTGATCCGCTGGTCCCATCCAGGAAGCCAGTCCGCTTCTGCCGGAGAAGCCGCCAGCAATATAAAACCAACACAAATTGTCAATCCAACTACCCGCTTAATCATTTTGAATCACCCTGCTTACTTCAAAAACTTGCACCTCGTAGGTGCAAGTTTTTTAAGGATTTATGGTTAATTTAGAGCTATTGTCAATGGTCGCCTCTCCATCACTGCTTATAATAACCCCGAAATTAGATGGAGTAAAATTTCTTGTCTCTGGGGCCCAGGCATTATCATTTCCT
>CAZDME010000061.1:0-7433 GCA_964506785.1 uncultured bacterium
TTAACATACTTTTTATTGTTTTGACGCAGGGTCTTTTTTATAATCCTAAACGCGATTTTTACCGCATATAAAAAATTTTCTTTCGAAAGAATTTTGGGAAGTAAATATTTATAAAAGTTACTAGGGGGTAAGTAAAACAGTAGCTTAACGAATAAGTATTGCCTGCTGGCTTTATCTCGCAAATATTGCAATTCGGATGCTTTCACCGTTTTGGTATCATAATTTGCAGTTTCAAGATTAGAGCCTCTGGCAACATCTGTTAGCAATCCTTCTTTTTTAAATATTTCATACATTTCAGCGCCAGCATATGGTTTCGCTACGTAGAAAATTACATAATCAAGACCGGACTGAAAAGCATAGTTGATTGTATCCTGAATTTCATCCCTGGTTTCATAAGGGAAACCTATGATAAAGTTCCCCTGAGTCCATATTCCAATTTGATTAGCTAACTCAACTGTTTTCTTTGCTTTGGTCAAATTTACAGGCTTTCTGATAAATTTTAAGGTCTCCTGATTCCCAGTTTCTATCGGAAAACATAATCTATAAAATCCTGCTTTTTTCATTTTTTTAAGCAGACGCTCATCCGCTAGCCAAACACTGGTTCCGGGAGGAATGGTTAAAGTAATATTCAAAGATTTTTCTATTATTAAATCGCAGATGCTGTTTACTCTATTTCTGTCTAGCATAAACTGGTCATCCATTATGGCGATCTCCCTTGCACCATAAATTTTCATAAGCATCTCTATTTCTTCGATAAGTTTTTCAGCTGATTTAGGCCTCCATTTTCTTTCCCACATAACTTTTGTGCTGCAGAAGATACACTCATAAGGACATCCACGGCTTGTCAAAATCGATGCCACAGGCTCTCTTTTAGCAAAGGGCATTGCTAAACTGTTTACCTTGAGGTAAAATTCCATAGATAATTTTTTTCTATCGGGAAAAGGAAGAGAATCTAAATTTTCAATTAACTTTCGACTGGGATTCGATTTCACTCTTCCATCTTTTTTTCTATAACTTATCCCATCTACGAGTCCAAGATCCTCTCCATTTTCTATCGCTTCAACTAATTTTTTGAGAGTAACCTCTCCTTCCCCTCTAACTATTATATCTGCGGCCGGGTTATTCTCTAATATGTTTTCTGCATCTATTGTTACATGAGCACCGCCCAAAATAACTAATCTATCTTTAAAATTATCCTTTACTAATTTTGCTATTTCATATGCATCCGGCGCAAATGAAGTAAAATTACACGTAATACCGATAATTTTGGGATTAAAATCGTCTATTAAACGAACTATCCTATTATAATCAGATAAGCCTTTTCGATAAAAATGTCCGATCTTCTGCACTTTGGTGAATCCCAAAGCAAACAAATCTAAAATTTCCACATCGTAGTCTTGAAGGCAAGAAGCTAAACAGGCTAAACCTAATGGTTCCGTTAGGACTAGATTATGACATTCATGCAAGCTTTCTGTTGTTACATATGGATGTATAAGCAGTATCTTCATCTTTCTTTCAGGCTCATTTTAAATTAATAATATTTCCATCGTTTTGTCTGTCTTGTATTTTCCCTGCCAGAGAGATCTTTATTCAGAATAGCCAGGGTTTCTTCTGCTGACTTATCCCAGGAGAATTCTTTACCTTTATTTAATGCCGTCTGCTTCATTTTAGCGTATAAATTTCTATCGGTCAATAAAGTGATAATTCCTTCAGATAAGACCTGAGGATTATTTTTCTTTGTTAATAAACCGGTCTGCCAGTCTATTATGGCATCCCGTACTCCATGGATATTATAGGCTACAGCCGGCGTGGATAAAGCGTTGGCTTCACTGACCACAATTCCCCAACCCTCCCTTACTGATGCCAGGATAATAAGGTGCGAATTTTTTATTAAATCCCGCTTGGTTTCTTCATTGACATGCCCATAGAAGGTAATATTGCCTCCCAGATTATATTTTTTAACTAAACGCTTTAATTTTTTAGCGTAGCCAGGTTTACCGCCTGAACCGACTATCTTTAACTGAATTTCAGGTATATCCTTTTTAACCATTTGCAGGGCTTCTATTATATGGTGGATTCTCTTTGATTTTCTTAACCGGCCGACAAATATTAAGCTGGGATTAAAATCTTTCGCTAAAGGCTCTTCCAAAGGCTCAAAAGGAATCCCCACCGGTAAAATAGAAATCTCTTTATTAAAACCTAATTTTAATAAATCCTGCTTTGTGCTTTCGGATATAGTCAGTACTGGAATCCTTCTATAAAGTTTTAAATAAAAAAACTCCATAGCAAAGCCAATTAGCGAAAGCGGGAAAAAAGTTTCATAGAACCAAACCTCCCTGGCCAGCTGAAAAATCAGTGCCGCTTTTTTCTCTTTTACATAAAGAGGCGTAAGAAAAGGGATTGTGTTTATCTGGTCTATCACTAAATCAAACTTCCCTTTAAAATTTTTTTTATAATGCCTGAAGGCTTGATAATGGACCGTTATCTCAGTGCCTCTGCGGATTATTTTAATACCTTCAATAATTTCCTCCTTTGGGCAGTTCCCAAAATCCGAGGAAAACCAGGTAACTTCATGGCCGGCGGTAACCCAGCGTCTGGCATTTTCATAGGTAAATATTTCCGCCCCTCCTGAAAAAGGGCTTTTAATATCCCGCCAGCTTAAAATTAGAATTTTCATATTATTTTATCCGATCCTCTTTTCTCTTTAAATCAGCATCAACCATGATTTTGACTAATTTTTCGAATTTAACCGTGGGACTCCAGGGAAGTCTTTTCTTGGCCTTAGAATAGTTGCCTAAAAGTAAATTCACCTCCGCCGGGCGGTAAAACTTCTCATCACTAACCACATAATCTTCCCATTTCAGTCCAACATAGCTAAAAGCCAATTTCACGAATTCCTTGACAGAATGTGTTTCGCCTGTAGCAATAACATAATCGTCGGGCTTATCCTGTTGAATCATAAGCCACATCGCCCTCACGTAGTCCTTGGCATACCCCCAATCTCTTTTTGCCTCTAAATTTCCAAGTCGCAGTTCTTTAGCTAATCCTAATTTAATGTCGGCAACTCCATTGGTTATTTTTCTGGTCACAAATTCAAATCCCCTGCGGGGAGATTCATGATTGAAAAGCATCCCGGAAGAAGCATGGAGGTTATAACTCTCCCGATAATTTCTGGTTAAATGGAATCCCGCCACTTTAGAAATCCCATAAGGAGACCTGGGGTGAAAAGGAGTCTCCTCGTTCTGCGGCGTTTCCTTTACCAGTCCAAACATCTCACTTGAAGCGGCAAAATAGAATTTACAGTGAGGGGCTTTTCTTTTGATTGCCGAAAGCATGTAATGAGTCCCTCTGATGTTTGTATCAATGGTAGAAAACTCATCTTCAAAAGAATAACTAACGAAGCTTTGCGCCGCCAAATGGTAGCATTCATCAGGCTTTACTTCTTCAACTACATTAAAAATACTGGCGTAGCTTTCTAAAGAAGCCGGGCATAAAGTTATTCTATCCATAATATGTTTTATCCTTCCCAATCTATGTCCGGGATCCTCCAAAGCAACCCGCCTCACCATTCCATAAACTTCATAGCCTTTTTCTAATAAAAGCTCCGCTAGATATGACCCGTCCTGTCCGGTTATCCCTGTAATTAAGGCTTTTTTCTTCATGGCATTGACTCCTTTTAGAATATACTGTTCGTTTTTCTAGTTATTGTTTCTTCCGTCAAAATCCAATATATGCCCGCTGACTTTTTTAACGGCTCGGAAGAAATATTTTATATCTTCTTTATCGCGGATACTCAAAATCTTTCTGAGTAAAAATTCCGGATTAAATGCGGTTGAATAGATGCCGCGGACCAACTTTGCCAGTTGAGAAGGCTGAAAATTTAATTTCATTACCGGCTCTTTCATATCGTATCTGGACCAGTCTAAAGTGTTAAGCAGGTCTTTCCTTTTGCATTCCTCGAATAATGGGGTGCCGGGGTAAGCCATAATGATGGTTGCCTGCAGCGTATAGGCAAAACCCTTCCTGAGGAGCCAATTGCCAAGTTTCAAGGTATTTAAAGCCTCTTCATAACTTTCCCAGGGATACCCAAACATTATGGTGATGTGAGGGTAAAGGCCGGCAGTCCTTGCCAGTTTACAGGATTCGATAATTTCCTTAACCGTCAAATTTTTATCTATTCTATCCAGGGTGTTCTGGTTGGCACTTTCTAATCCAAAAAGCAGGAATCGGAAGCCTGCTTTTTTCATTAACCTATAATCCTCTAAGCTCGCCGCCCCAAAACGCATATTACAATCCAACCCGATTCTTCTGTTATATCCCCTTTTTATCATCCCCCGGCAAAAATCCCCGAGCCATCCTCCCGGGGTAATAGAGCCGGTATCGTCCATAATTTCTTTTATCGGATAGTTTTCAATTATATCGTCTATTTCATCTAAAACATTTTCAACCGGTCTTACTCTAAAATGCGGATAAAGCGTTGTCCAGCTGCAAAATTTGCATTTTCCCCAGAAACAGTCTCGTCCCGACATAATATAAGTACCTGGCGTGCGTTTATAATTACCGTTTTTATAGGCATAAAGAGGCCATTTGGTTAAGTCTCTATCAACGAATGGCAGACTGTCAAGATTATGATTAAGCTGGAATTGACCGGTATTTTTAACGGCCCCATTTTGCCGATACCAGATTCCTGGCTCTAAATTTCGCATTTCGTCTCCCGCATCCCCTTTCCCCTTTACCTTTTTCAAAACCTTACAAAGATTAAGAAGCAGGAAATCGTAATCGCCGCCGGTTAAAACAAAATCAACCTTAGAATTTTGGAACGATTCTTCCGGAAGGGCGGTGACATGATCCCCAAAAAGAATAATTTTAGCTTCCCACTTTCCATCTTCCGTTTCCCTTTTCCCTTCTCCCATCTCCCGTTTTATATCATCAATTATCTTCCAGTGCTGCTTTACCGTCGGGGTTTTAGTTTCCATGGCGATTAAATCAGGCCTTTCAGCCTTTAGGAAATTTAAGAATTTATCGTAGCTCCAATTTTCGGCAATACAATCATTCCAGATAATCTCAAACCCATTTTCTTTAAGCAAGGTAGCCGCGATAGCCGGCACAACGGGATAAATATAGGTTGGGCTGTGAAAATACTGGAATTGCCGATTCTGTCCCAGAGTAGCCCAGCCTTTCTCTTTGGATATCGGAGGATAAGAAATCATTATCTTCACTATTTCCCCTCCTTAAGCTTCCTGGAAAATAATCCCCTGATAAACCAAGCCCCATAACAAAAATGGGTGCCAATTATGCCTATAAAAATGAGGGGAATCAATCTGAGGTCTTTCTTTAAACTGGAGATGAAAGTTAGGATAAGATATATACCTATCGCTGTAAAATAGAAAGGCCGGATGAAAGGGAAAAATAAAGACAGCAACCCGCCCAGTAAAACAAACAGGATTAAAAATGAGGGCAAAAAGTAGGAAAGCTTCCGGGAACTCTTATATCCTTTTTTCACAAAATATCCGCGATGGAGGGCATAATTAGACAATTGCCGAAGGTGGGGCAAAAATAGCGCCCGCCGGTGATGATATACCAATACCGCCGGGTCATAAACAATCTTTTTTTTAAGCTTTTCGATTATTCCGGAACATAAAAAAGTATCTTCGCCCGGCCAAAAATTAGTATTAAACCCGCCCAACTCTCTCATTATAGAAGTGCGGATAAGTAAATTACAGGTTGGATAATCATCAACATTCCTTTTGGCGAAAGGCTTAAATCTAAATAACTGGTCACCACTTACCAAAATCGACTCATAAACACCCCCCCCTGCTTTCTTTCTTAATGTTCCACCAGGGGCTGTCACCGCCGGGCCGCATATTCCCCCAACATCACTATCTGAAAAATAAAACGCCGCATTCTTGAGCCAATTTCTGTCCGGATAGGCATCATCGTCGATAAAAGCGAGAATCTCTCCCTTTGCCTCTTTCAAAGCTAAATCCCTCTTTTTAGGCGGAGACATCTTACCGGTAGCAACAACTTTAACCTTGGAATGATTGAAAATAAACGGATTATCAGGGAAGACAATTATTTCAAAATCTGGATAGTCTAGATTCAAACAATACCTTATGCATTCTTTTAGAGCATCGTTTAACTCTTTGGCAGCAATGACAACTGATACAAAAATAGATTTTTTTACCTCGGGAGTTTCCATTCTATCTTGGCACCACCGGTTTTTTTATTAAAAACAAATTATAAATAAACAAAAGGGAAGAGTTCGGTGTAATTATATAAAGGACCTGAGGTAAAGTCCTATGGAAAAAGCAGATTAAAATAATCTGCGAAACTGAAAAGAAAATTAAAGGTCGTATAAAATTAAAGCGGTGAATGGAGAGATTATAAAGAAGCAAAGTGTATGTTAAAGAAAAAAAAGTCATGGCAATTCCGAAGAGCCTGGCCAGAGGGAAACATTCCACATACGCCTTACCTGATAAAATCCTGATAATTACGGAGGGAAATAAAAAACAGATTAATGCTCCGATGGCACAGGGGACCCCCACAATCATCAAGGTTTTTTTCAACATAGAAATTGTATCTTTCCCCCGGGCATGAAGGTAAGAAACTTTAGTGAACATTACCATAATAATCGCCGCAGGCCAGAATAGCATTATTTTCCCCACCAGCTGGGCAATAGAGTAGTAACCCGCCTCTACCGGAGAAAAAAAGCGCTTAACCAATAAAATATCAAAATTGGTAAGTGCCGTAAAACAAAGGAAAGTTATGGAAACCGGGATAAAATATTTGTAAACTTTGCTAAAATTTAATTCTTTATTTTCTGCTATTTCTTTATCGGGAATAAAGTCGCCGGGATTGACTGGCGGGCCGCTTTCGGATAAATCCGGGGGGCTTTCTAATGCGCTTCTCAACATAAAAAGTGATAAGATAAGGGGAATAAATGTAGCAAGGCCAACGGCTGTCAAAACACCGCCTACCTCTAATCCGGCGGTTATCAAAAAAACACCGACCAAAAGTTTTAATGCCCCCGAGAGGATTATATTTATACTTAAAAAGCCAAATCTCTGGAATCCTTGAAGCGCCCCGTAGCTGAAGGGCAGAACAAGGGAAAAAAACATTATAGCTCCAGTTGCTATAACAAAATGACTTGAGCCGATTTGAAAAAAGGCAGCGATTATTCGGCTGCCAAAAGTAAAGGCAAAGAACAGAAGCAGGCCAAATAACGATATCCTTTTCCCTAACTTGAACAGTAGATGCTTTATCTTCGCTAAATGCCCTTGGGCATAAAAGCTGGAAACAAACTTAGTAGCCACAGTTTGAATCGGCCCGAAAGAGGCAGAAACCAACATCATCATTGCAAATAACGTCGTGACAACTCCGAAATTTGAAAGGCTAAGATTTCTTGCCATAAACAGGGAAAAAAGTATACTGAA
>CAZDME010000062.1:0-7276 GCA_964506785.1 uncultured bacterium
ATAACTTTTTCTAATTTTTTCTGAGCATTCCTAAAGCTAAAAGCGCCTTTTTTGGGTTTACTTACCGCGGGTAGGGCCCCGCCTTTTATTAGCCCTTTTGGAACGCCAGCGTAATTTACCTTTTCTTTTAGCTTTCGACATAAATATGCCTCTTCTAAATGAAGCCATAAGGTAACAATCTTGCCCCGCTTACCTTATACCTGTCACCTATTATCTATTTTCTGCTTCTCCCCAAATAACAAACCCCTGGGTTTCCCTTTGTTTTTTTTCTTCTGCTTTTTTCGATGGCGAACAACTAAAATTAAAAGTTATTAAAAAAACTGCAAGAACCAAAAAAATTGAAAAATTTTTATCCATTTTGATTTCCTTTTTACCAAACCGTTAAATAGCAACAAAGCAGGAGCTTCCGCTCCTGCCTTGTTTTAAAAAAATTGAATCCAAAGAACTAAAATTTATTTTTTCTTTTTTTTCTTCTTTGCTTTCTTCTTTTTCTTCGCCATTTTATCCCCTCCTTTATTTAAATCTCCAAATGTCACTATACAGTAAAACAAACCTCTTTGTCAAGAAGAAAATGAGAAATTTGTATTTTTTTTACCCGGCTGGCATTTTAGTAAATTTTCCCGTCGATAATTTTTTCGAAGCGATTATAAAAAATTTTTGAATTTTTTTCTAACCAAAGATTTTTTCAGGTTTTTCGAAACAAAAATCTTAAATCCTTTGTCTTTTTCCGTAATAACAATGCCTTCCAAATCTTTTGTCTTTTTAATCAAGCTAATCCCTTTTTTTTCTCCTAAAATAAAAACTGCCGTCGCCAAAGCATCAGCTTCCATAGCATCAGGGGCGATAATTGTCACGCTGGCAACTTTACTTTCCGACAAACCCGTCCGGGGGTCTATCAGGTGATGAAACCGCTTCTTGTTTAAAATTTTAAACCGCTCATAATCCCCGGAGGTAGCTACGCCCTGATTAGCGCATTTGAATTCAAAAATTAAATCTGAGCCCCTGGGATTCCTCACCCCTATCCTCCAATTTTTTTTATTCTTCCCTTTACCCGAGGCGAAAAGGTCGCCGCCTGCTTCCACTAAAGAATTTTCTATGCCATTTTCTTTAAGAATCTTCACCGCCCGGTCAATGGCATAGCCTTTGGCTATTGCCCCCAAATCAATCTTTATTCCTTTCTTCTTAAGTCTTATCCGGTTCCGGCGGCTGTCTATTTCGATGTTTTTGTAGTTTACCAGCGACAGCTTCTTTTGGATTTCAGCCTCACTTGGTATTTCATCTTTCTTTAATTTTCCCTTCCACAATTCTACCAACGGCCCGACAGAAACATCAAAGGCACCCTGGCTCATATCGGAAATCTTTCTGCTTTCTTCGAGCAAAAAGATAACTTCCGGAGTGGTTTTAAAAAACTTTAATTCTTCGGACTGATTCAGTTTATATATCTCGCCGGACTTATCTTGACTTGAAAACATCTTTTCTATCCGCTGGAGCTCTTTAAAAGCACAATCAGCAGCCCGGCTGGCTTTTTTCATGTCCCTATCGATTACAGTAATGTTCACTACCGTGCCCATTAAAACCCGGCTTTTTTTAAAAATTTCGGGCTGCTGCCTTCCCCTCGTAAAAAACAAAGTTAGAAGAGAAAAAAAACCTATTATGATAATTATTTTAGTTAAAAATTTTTTGGTTTCCATATTTAGATAAGGCTAAAAACCCAAATAGCGATGCGGAAATAAATAAGAAGAGTGGTAATGTCAATGATGGTGCTGATTAAGGGGCCGGAACTAATAGCCGGATCCACTCCTAATTTTTTAAAAAGGAGCGGCAAAACAGCGCCAATGGTCGTGGCCACCGATATGACGGCAATCATCGTTAAAGCAACACTTAAACCGAGTAAGGTATCCCCTTGAAAAATTAAAGCTCTCACGGCCGCTAATATTCCGATGACAGACCCTATCAACAAGCCAATCAATAGTTCCTTCCGAATAATCCGCCAGATATCTCCAAAGTTAAGCTCTCCGGTAGCCAATCCTCTGACTACCACCGTAGCCGCCTGCGTCCCGGCGCCACCGCCTGTATTCATTAAAAGGGGGATAAAAAAAACCAGAGCCATAGTCGTGCTGAGCACGGCTGTATTTTTTTCCATGACAAAACCAGAAAACAAACTGGCAACAACTAAAACTAAAAGCCAGCTGATTCGATGCCGCGCCATAGAAACTATATTGGCTTGGAAATAATTTTCTACCGGTTTAGTTAAGGCGCCAAAATGATACATGTCTTCGGTAGATTCGTCTTCCATAACGTCAAGCACATCATCAACGGTAATAATCCCTTTCATCTTTTTCTGCTTATCCACGACAGGAAGAGCTAAAAAATCATAACGGGATATTTTGCGGGCAACATGCTCCTGATCCATATTTACCGGCACAGAGATGATATGGCGATGCATTATCCTGGAAATAGGTAAAGCCGGGTCAGCCACCACTAATTCCTTTAAAGAAAAAACGCCAATAAGCCTATCCTGTTTGTCTAAAACGTAAAGGTAATAAATGGTTTCTAAGTCTTTGGCTAAGGCGCGGATTTTCTCCAGGGTTTCTCCCGCGGTATTATCTGGAGAGAAATGGGCAAATTCTGTGGTCATCCGCCCGGCGGCAGTATTACTGTCATAACCGATTAATTCCTGGACGTCACGGGCCTCTTCATGCTCCATGATGCTTAAGAACTCTTTTACCATTCCTGCAGGCAAAACAGAAAATAAGTCAACCCGCTCATCCGAAGAAATTTTATTAAGAAGTTTAGCGCTTTCCGCGCGAGGCAAAGATTTAAGAAGAGCGGTTTGAATTAAACGGGGTAAATTTTCAAAAATATCAGCGGCAAAATCTTTATCCCAATTATTGAACAGAAATTGACGTTCTTTTGCCTTTAAATGCTTAAGCACCTCAGCAATTTCTACCGGCTCGAATTCCTCCCAGATATCCTTAAGCTCTTCTAACTTCTTCTCGTCAATCAATTCTTTTATCTCCGGTAAAATTAAATTAACCCGAGAAATTTGTTTGTTTTTCATCTCTAATTCTCCTCGCCTGTCGACAGAAAGGCTATTTTAATTTCTATTATTCGATTTTGAATGTATGCGGGCTCAACCCCGCGCGCCATAAGTTATTATATCACAAAACGTTTAAGCGAAGACAAAAAATCTCAAGGATTATAACTTCTTGACACCTGCCTTATATGCCGATATAATTTTCTTAGGGGAAGCGGTAAAATGGGTAAGTATTTTTTTAAATCCTTATTTAAACCTAACTCCGGCGTCACCTTAATTGAAAGTGTTGTCGCAATTTTTCTCACCTTGACCGCCTTTGCCGCCTTGTTTCAGATGTTTTCCTTTGGCTACCTCCGGGTAAAGGGGGTAAAAAACCGCCTCAGCGCTATCCATCTTTGCCAGGAGAAAATGGAAAGTCTCCTTGACCTACCCTATACATCCATTGCTCTTTATTCCCAAACCCAGGAAGAAGTAACAATAGATTACGGGGCCGATTCTTCTTCAGATGAAGATGACCTGAAAGGCACCCGCACTGTCCAGACACTGGAGGATTGGATAGTTGATGAAGAGTTGGTTGGCAAGAAAGTTATTATCACCGTTGCCTGGAAACGGAACAATAAAGATTTAAGCGAGACCCTGATTACCGCCGTTTATGACGGCCATAACCAATAGGTTAAAATGAAAAGAAACGAAACCCTGTTAAAGAAAATACCTCAAGGAATGGCAGGTTTCACCCTGGTAGAAGTAGTCATTGCTATCATTGTTGTCACCCTGGTTATCGCCGGCCTGATAGCAAGTTATCTGGTTATTCAGCGCAATTGGCAGGGCGGCTCAAAGCAAATAATTGTCCAGGGGCAGGGCCGGCTGGCTTTAAATCATATCTGCCGGCACATTCGGGAAGCAAGCAATCTCGGAGTATCAAACCTGGGCAGAACCCTGGTCATAATTCGGCTGGATGGAGGTAGCCTTGCTTATAAATATGATGAACAGAGTCATACCTTGAATTACTACCCTGATTGGTCAGATCAGACTTCCAAGGAAGTACTGGTCAATAATCTGTATAAACAGCCGGGTAACCCAATTTTCCTAAGAAGCGGCTCCCGGAAAGTATATATTCACTTTAGAGTGATAGACGTAAACCAAATAGACGGCTATCAAGGGATAGACTTGTCCTCTTCTGCTTACAGCCGGAATATGTGATAAAAGGAATCAATAAAGATGCCTGCCTCAGGAATAGAAGCAAAAAAAAGGCAAAAAGGGATGGTAGTAATGTTGGTTATCGTTTTCATGTTCCTTTGTTTCCTGGCCGGAGGGACATATTTAGTGGTAGTCACCAATGAATGCCGGCTGATGAAGAAAGAAATAGATTCTATAAAGGCCTTTTACCTCTCTCAAGCGGGAATAGAATACGGCCTCTGGCAGATAAAAAAGCAAAACCCTTAAACTAAATTTGCTTTTAGCCCTTCCTTTATGGTATAATCATTATGGAGAAAAAGGGTAGAGAAACAAAGGGGAGGCAAATAAAATGAGGACAAAAAGGGGTAGTAAAAGGGTAATAAAAAGTGTATTATTTTTAAGCTTAGCCAGTGTAGTATGTATCTTCTTTGTCAATTTGGCTGAAGCCGCTGAAATCCAGCATTATACGATACCTCCCTTAGCAAAAGGCACCGCCCCGATTGAGGTAGAAATAAAGGTAAAGACCGATTGGCTTGATGCTCAAGGAGAGCCCTGGACAGGCCCTGAAGCTGGAGATAGACATAAGTGCTTTGAAGTGAAAAGTAAAGGCCAAGATATTTCAGGGAAAACAGCAAAGCACACTAAAGTTGACACGGAACTGGCTACATCTTTCGATAAAGTTATCGTGCCGGATGACTTTCCGCCTAATCCTGATCCCCCGCCAGGTCCTGCACCTGCTCCTAATGTCTGGTTAATGCCCCAGCTTGTTAGCGCGAACTACATGCAGCCTGAAATCTTGGCTGTTTCAGCTACTGCTTTATCAAATATGCGTTGGTGGGGTGGAGACCCTTTTAGTGCTAATATAGACCCTTTAATCGACAGAATTTACTTTGAGTCTGAAGTAGACGGAAATTACGAAAGAATATGGGAAACTCCCTTGGGTTGGACAAGACCTTCTGATTTTGATCAAAAGAAAAACGAGACAATACAATATTTAAAAGAAAACGGTTATGATTATCTGCCTCAATCTACATTAGGAACTATTGCCGAAGATGCGGTTGATTGGTCTCAAAGTTATTTTTCGGAGGATCATCCGCTATTAGAAGAGGAACGAAGTCTCGGTGTTATGCCGGCACGTTATTATAGATTGCCCGATGGAACTCAAATCATATTTAATTTCAGGACAGACTATAGTGCTGCGGGACAACTCTACATCCCCACCTCAACCGACCATGTTGAAGACGTAGCCCAGGGGGCCAATCTTGATAAATATGCGGGGGTAACAAGTCTAGACGCAGGCGATATGAAAAATTCCCCGCAACAGACGACACCTCAAGAAACATTACCAGCTACCCGAGAAGAGGAACAGACAGCTATGATAATGCAAGCCCTGCAAGCAGCAGCAAATTATCAACCGAGACAAAGCGTACAAGAAACATTTTCTGAAAAAAGTTCCAGTGGCACCACTTATTATAGCCCTAGTAGTTCTTCTTCTGCTTCCAGCAATCCCAGCGCAACAACTCCTGTAGTAAATTCTTTAGCAATCGGCCTATCCAGTCTTTTCCAAAATGGCACGATTCAAAAAAGTTCCAGTGGCACTTATTATAGCCCTAGTAGTTCTTCTAGCTTTACTTCTTATGGTAATGCTACCTCTTCTGGCAGCACTGGTACTAGAACGAACCTCTATGATAGAACGAACCCTTATAGATTTTGGTAATCTTGAAGAATAAGGTGCATTAAGATGTTAAAAAAAATAATAACCGTGCTTATTTTAGCCTTACTTTTCTGGGGATTATCTTCAGAAATTTCCCGAATTTGGGCTAAAGTTGTATATATACGCGGGGATACTGAAATCAATATTACCCGCTGGAAAGAAATCGTTCAATGGAACGAAGAAACTGACGAAGAAAAACTATCCTCTAACTAAATCAATATGGCTAAATTAAAACAGAAAAGAGGAAGCAACTTGAAAAATGCTTCCTTATTTTTTTTGATTATTATAACCTTCCCTTTTATCTTTCTGGCTAAAGGCGAAACAGCTACTTTTAAAAGAAAACCCACCAGTCCAGAATACTCTACTATCACCCTATGCATACCAAATGAGAAAGGCAATATCGTTAACTTCTGGGTAGAAGACTTAGTCAAAGATGATTCTGGAAAATCAAAGATTATCGGAATAATTGTTTGTGATAAAAACGGCCTACCCCAATATTATATGGATGAAAACCAAAAGGTAAAAGCCCGCTACCTCTGGCAATCGGATGCTCAAGGCAATTTACAGAATCTAAAAATAGTGGAGGTAGAAACGGCCGCTGAAGGCAAAGAAATCGTTACCAAAAGCTGGAAATATGATTCTGAGGGGAAACTGGAATATCGGACTGATGCTGAAGGCAAAATAATAAAACCTTTAAAAGAAGAAGTTTCTTTCGATCCTCCACGCGAAATGGAAATCTTAGATAACACCAAAATTATTGCCCAAACAATTCCCGAGAGACATAAAAAGATAGAAAACAAGAAAGAAAAAACTTCTTTAAAAAATAAGGATTCTTTATTGCAAGCAAAAAAACGCTATCCCTTCCCCAAGTTTATGCTTGGTCAAACCGGGTTCATTATCTATGTAGCGGTTTTTGCTCTTTTTGCCGGAGCGGTGGTGGGTTTTATAGTTTATACTTTCCATAGCAGTAAATAGTCTTTATATATACAGAAATCGGAAAAATTTGACTTTGTTGCAATAATATGTTATATAATATATGAACAGTTTATAATAGGTAAAATTTCGATAAAGGCAATCTGCCATGATTTCCGCTACAAAAGTCAGCGGATAAGTATGGCAGAGCGCAAAACCACGGGTCCGAGTAAAGGATAGCCGAGTTGCCGAAACAGGAAGCAATTCGGCTTTTTGTTTTTTTCAAAGGACAGCCGGGTTGCCGGAAGCTAAGGTAATCCGGTTGATTTTTATAGGAAAAACTAATGCAAATCTGGCAAAATAAAAAATCAATATTTAGAATAATTGCTTCAGCAGCAATATTTCTCTTTATTCTATCCCAGACAGAAATTGCCTGG
>CAZDME010000063.1:0-5054 GCA_964506785.1 uncultured bacterium
TGATGAAAATGGCAGCAGCTATTTGAGTGATACTGGTGCGATATTGGAAGTGGAAAACGGAATAACTGGAGAGTTTGTCATTAATGGGACAACAACTGAAGGTAACTTGACCGAAGGCTATGAAGACTACACCCTTTATTTTACCGGTGATCTAACGCCGAGTGATATAAGCGGAGTGCATACCATTAGCGGCACTGAAACTGAAGGTAGTCTTAATTATGCCGATAACTATCGAGAAGAATATTTTCGTGGATTAGAAGAACCCTGTATTACTGGAACCGTTACCGTTAACGGTACCGCCGAAGATGGAACAAAGGTAGACGAAACCTACAATTTTAATGATACTGTAAAAACTACGCCTTTAGAAAACGGCGGAGAACAGCTTAAACATACCATTGACAGAAGCGTTACAAAAAATAATGGAATTACGGAGGAGCTCCCCTGGGCATATACGTATAGCTATAATGAATGGGTACGGGAAGCCGAGTTGAATGCTACCTATACCACTTCCGCACCAGGAATCATTAATCTAAGCTATGACAAAAATGAAACCATTAATACTACCGGCGGGCAAACTATAAAATATGATTCAGAAGGTAGAATTTTATATACCCATTCTAAATCTTCTTCTACCAGTCATGTTTCTTATACTCTTGATGATTCTAATTTTGTCCTTAATGATCCTGATTACCGCTTCGAAGACGCAAATCAACGTTTATTTATGGAGCCCCTCATGGAAAAGAAGATAGGTGAAATCTGGCACGACTTTACCTCATCTTCAGGCAGGTTGCAAGATTACACTACTAAATCTTCCAATTGGAATACAGGTGACTATAATTGGGGGATAGACGGTAGTTTGGAAATAAGAACACAAGGCGGTTCATCCATTTCTGGTAATCATTGGGCTATCGAAGGTGGAGGTGCACAAATTGCCTTTTGTGGTAATACGGACAATAATTTTTCAGTAATCCAGAAATTTGATGCAAACGGAAACAGGACTTTTTATAAAACTGATTCCAATACTACCGGACAGGTTGACTGGCAGGCAACCGTTTCATTGTCTTATTGGGAAAAAGAGCCTGAAATTAAAGAAGTCTATGACCGCGGTGATCTTATATCACCACATATTTCTCATTATCAATTGCTCTCAAGCACACAAGTCGAAAATCTTTCCGGGAGTTATGCGGTTAATAATGAATCTTCCTTTACAGAAAGTAACAAGTATTTTGAAGAAACAAACCAGCTTAGAAGCCACGAAGAAAATTGGAAGTCTTCTCTTAACTATGATTGGACGGGCACCAACCCCGATAATCTTGTCTATGCCTGGCAGGGTAATCATGTCGGTCCGGCTGATGTCAGTACAAGCGGCCATGAATATGAAGCTTTTACCCCAAATGGCCAGCGTCATACACATATTAAAGATAATGATACTATAGAATATTCTATTCCTTATTTTACTGGTGAGTGGAACGTTCAAAGCGGTGCAAGACGAGAAAGCCAGGGTGAAGGGGAGTATATTGAGATACCTTTTTGGCAGGTCTTCGGTTACCAGGGTGAACTTGCCTATGCCTCCGGCTATCGGACGGAAATAGACAAAGAAATTATTCCTCTTGATGAGAAGGGACATTTACAGGCCGAAGGAGCAGTTTCTTTCCATCAAGTAAGTGGTGTTGATGCCTGGGTTGAATGTGACATTGATGAATCTTATAGCTGGCCCCGTGACCTGGCAGAAATTGATAAGGCGGCAGATTTAAATCTTCATGTTAATGATGTCATTAATGGTCTTACCGAAGATTACTGTGGTCCTTTTATCCAGAACCAGGGGCAATCTTATTCCCAGGGGCAATCTCATTATGTTGGCTTGCAGGCGAAAACCGCCCCTATTGGTGATAGTCCGGATGGCTATACGGTAAACCGAGAGTATCTTAATTTTGCATACGAAGGTGACACTTTAGTTGGCTTCAGCTATCTTGGAAACGATACCCGCATCCCTGATAAGAACGAAGAGCATAGTATAGTTATAAATTATGATGAAACCTCCGGCCTGCCAATTGGATATACAGAAACTGTTACCGAAAAATTCTTAGAAGAAGATAGTCTGGTAGAGCTTGAGCCGACCACAGAGACACACGAGTTTAATTATAATACCAATATAGCTGGTTTAACCTATAATCCTTTTACTTTTCAATATCAACCTTATCTATTAGGCTCAACTTCAGATAGTGTCATAACTGATGAGACGGTAACTATTGTTGATAGCAGCTCCCCGGCATTAACGACAGTAATTACAATTAGCCACGGCGAGGAAGGGACGACAAACGATTATCATGTATTTGGTGTTGACCCTCAAGGAGAAGCTAAAGTTAATGAAAATACCGGGGAAATCAGCTATTCGCCCGCCTCTGTAGATTATAGCTATACCGTTACTACCCAGCCGCTTCATAGCGATTTGTTTGGGCGGACTACTGTTGTCTCTCAAACTACTACTCCAATTGAAAATGGCCAGCCGGGAGACTCCAATACCCAAATCATCCTATATGATTTTCATAATAATGACCGTCTCTCGGGAGAGACGATATTTGAAAATGGACTGCCGGTTTATCTCCAGCAAAATATGCAATACAATTCACTGGGAGATGTAATTAACTATCGTTTCTGGAATAGACCTGAGGTTAATGATGGCCGCTCCTACCTTAGCAAAAATACACATCCTACCCTTGGTCCTTCCTGGGGTACCTGGAAAGCAGATAGCTTTAATAGCGCCGGACAGGTAATTGATTCCACCGTTGAGTACGCTCCGTATTGGAGTGCGGATATGGGTATGGTCAAGGAGCAATGGTTCAGGAATTTTGATGTTGAGTATAACCAATTGGGTCTGGTTTCTTCTGAAAAGGTTACCTCATATATTCATTGTGAACCTCCGGGATTGAAATATTATAAAAAGGAAGAGACAAGTCTCCAGGGTTACCAGTATGATGCCCAGGGGATAAAAATAGAAGATGAGACTTATAAACATATTATTGATAGCTGGGAGAAAAAGAAAGTTAAAAAAGGTAGTTTCATCTCTCGGATGGTGCCGATTGTCTTTTCAATAGCAGCTGTGGCTATTTGTTATTATGTGGCCGGGCCGATTGCAGGTAAAATTGCTGGGACTACGGTTGCTGCTGGGGCTAGTGTTAGTGCTACTATTGCGGCTACTTCTTCTTTATCAGCAACCATGGCCGGATTCGGTATCGCCGGATTTACCGGTGGCCTTATGACCGGTTTGGCTTCGGGACAGGAAATTGGCAAGGCTTTTCGTTCCGGTCTTTTTGCCGGGGCAACGGCGGCCGCTTTGGTTGGGGTGGGACAGTGGATTAAGAATTCCGAATGGGCCGAAAAAATCAAAGGTGCTTATACAGCAGGGAAACAAGGGGCCGACATAGCTGTCGATGCCAAGTGGTATATGAAAGCCGCATATAGCGCTGGAAAGACTGTGGCTAAAATTAACCAGGGTTTAAAAGTTGTTACCGATAGTAATGTCTGGAAGAATATTGTAACCAAACCTTTGGATATTTTCGGGGATTCTATTTCTAAATATTATAGCCATTCCGGCACCAGTCTCCAGAGCGATATAATCGCTTCTTTTGTCGATACGGGAGTGAATATTGCCACTTATAAAGGAATAGAGTCTTTGGGCTTTAACGATACCTGGACCAATATTTTAAGCGGGGCAATGACCGGTGGATTTATGAGTCTCGATGGGACAACTACTCTGGGACAGGGCTTGGCGCAAGGGGCAATTTTTTCGGCCATGGATGAAATTGGCGGAGATTTTGGCGGCTTTAAGAACGTAATTACCACTGCTTTAGTTGGTGGTGTTGGGGCTGCGTTAGATGCTAAACCGGAGACAAATTTCACAGAGGCCTTCTTTAGCCGAGAAAACCTGGGAGAGACGATTTATACATTAGTTCAGAATATTGGGGAAAATACCTTTGACATGACGTCTATTCAAAGCGGTTTTGTTGGTTTGAATATAAGGTCGCATTTCAATCAGAGTCCTGAGACTGCTTTTATCTCCGGTTTGGTTAATTTTGGAATCAGTTCGACTATTCAGGCGGCAACCGACAAGAGCTGGGATGAGCTTTCTGTCGGACAGAAGCTCTTAACCGGGGCGATAACCAATGCCGCCACCGGCTTATTCTTAGCCGGGGTAACCGGGATAAAAGCAAACGATGATGAAGCTAAAATATCTTTTAGCCAAAGTCTTTTAAACGCAGTTTTTGATCCTTTTACCTATGGCACATATTCGAGCCTCGGCTCATTCACCAACTACTTGGGTAGCGTAATTAATTTAGGAAACAGTATTATCGAAGACGGCTTTAGTGACGCCTTTGGTAGCCATATTGCCGATATCTGGATTAGCCAGTCAACAAGTAACCTCATGGAAGCTAAAAAGCGTGGCCTTGGTTTTGATTATGAGGGTAAACATTTCGATTTTAAAGGATTCGCTGGCAAAGATAATGAATTTAGCGTCTATGCTGTCCCTGGAGAAAAAGGTGATGATTACCGAATGACTTTAGATCAGAGTGGCAGAACCGTTGCCATTGCCGATTATGTCAATAACAATATCTGGATGAAAGATTATGATAATAACCAGATTACGGTTATTCATACAGATAACAAATCTGCGACAACCACTACCCAAAAAGGTAAAGATGATGATAATGACGGGAACTTAAGCATTAACGAAGTAGATACAATGAACTTTATGGGTGCTGGGGGGGCAGAGGAGATTTATAGAAGCGGGGGAGAAATACCTGGTTCTTACGGGGAGAGTCTTTTTATCTTTAATTCTCTAAATGGTCTTGAAAGCTTACAATTCAATCCAGACGGCAGTTTATTCTCCACTATTTCTAAATCTCCTGCCGGTGATTTTAGCCAGACTTTCTACCGGAGTGAGATTGATTCGGTAACTGGAAAAGAGAATAAATGGATAGAGGCGATAAATATACATGCTGATGGAACCGGCATGACTTTTAGCCAATACGCTGATGGTCCGATTAAAGTAACCA
>CAZDME010000063.1:5154-7131 GCA_964506785.1 uncultured bacterium
GCTTACAATTCAATCCAGACGGCAGTTTATTCTCCACTATTTCTAAATCTCCTGCCGGTGATTTTAGCCAGACTTTCTACCGGAGTGAGATTGATTCGGTAACTGGAAAAGAGAATAAATGGATAGAGGCGACAACAATTAATGCTGATGGCAGTTCTCAAGAAACTAAGATTTTTAAAGATTTCAACTACACAACTTTTTACAATACCGATGGAACGGTCAAAGTAACTCAGGCTCTATATAACCGGACTGAAACTGACCCGGCGACTGGGGAAGAAAATAAGTGGACAGAAGTTAGAATTACCGATGGGAAGGGTACCTTGTTGGCAGAGACCAAGATTTTTGGAGATTTTAAGTATACAAATTTCTACAATACCGATGGAACGGCTAAGGGAACCCTGACTGAATACTATCAGAACGGTCAGTGGATCAAAAAAGAAGAAGAGAAAAAAGATCCAAATATTGAAGAGGTTATGAATGGGTATAATGCCGCGCTTATCGCTAATGATTCTGCCTGGGACGATACGGGTGCCAGTGTTGGTAAAGGTAGGCCCGCCGAACCAGCTCCTTGGTCTGAGGTCTGGGCAGGGATTGAAGATAAATTAAGAACTGTATTTACGCAGGATAAGGAGATGAAACCCAGCGCTGAGTCTATTGACGAAGCCAATGAAATCGGCGCGCCTATTCCTGATTTTTCTAAAGAAGAGCCGGCTGATAGAGAACAAGCTGATAAAGAAGAAAAGAAGGGATTCTGGGGGACAATTAAAAGTATATTTAGTTCTCCGAAATCTACCGAGCCCAGTCGTGAATCCATCGAAGCAGCCAATGAAATCGGCGCACCCATTCCCCAAGTAGATGGGGATAAAACTTACGGAGCCGAGGATTTAATTAGCGGTTTATCAGATACGAGTACGGGTGAAGAAAAATATCCGCACACAAAAATAATGGATTCGGCCCTTCATGCTTCAGACGGATACGACCCGGAGGCTCTTGGGGTAGATTCCTCGGGAGAAAAACAGATATCGCCAGAGGCAATTAATCCCGGAGGTTATGTTGACTTTGCTCCAGTGTTTAATTTTTTCACAGAGAGTTTTGATACAGCTAAAACTAACACGGCTAAAGCAATTGATGGATTCACACAAATATTTACGGAGTTTGATAATATAGTTCAGACCATAATGTATGCTGGAGCATATCAGCTAAATTTAGGCCTGGCTGATTTAGCTTATTTCGTAGGATTTGATAGCGCCGGGGATTATTGTTCAGGAAAGGCAGAAGCCTGGGAAGAACTGGCTACGCCTGTTTTGGAAAATAGTTCTTCGGCAAATTTTGTAAATTCTATCTTCTTAAAGCCACCTATTATATCTGCTAATGGACTAATTGCAATGTTAGGTGGTGCGGCTATACTGGGCTTAGACGCAGCTGGTTATAATGAAACTGCGGGTAATTTATCATTATTTCTGGAGCCTTATATTAATACTTTCACCGGCGGGGCCACGCCTACAACCTCTCATTTGACAGAAGTTGATAGTTATCAATTAGGCTGGCAGTTAGCTCAATTGGGTGTAAAGGTGTCCGGTCAGCTTCAAGGGACATCTTTAGAAGAGTTAGAGGCCTGGATTGGTCAGGAAGATTTAACGCCAGAGGTTGAGGCTTTACTTACAACTTACAGCGAAGGGATGGCTGCTTATAATGCTCAGCTTTTAGATGGCGAGACGACATTCGGTTTTTGGGACGCAGCATGGCGAATGGCTTCTTCAACTTTTATAACTTTAGCCCCTTTTACCACAGGTATTTTAAATATTGCCAAGGTCTTCAAACCTATCAATTTGGCGAAAGGAAAATCAGGCTGGTTTGCTAACGCCGCCTTGACCTTTGCTAAAAACTATGCCTTGGTTGAAGGGACAAAATATACGCCTTTTTATAAAAACCTTAATCAGGAATGGAAGAATGTTTTTGATACAGCCGGCGCAACAT
>CAZDME010000064.1:0-7118 GCA_964506785.1 uncultured bacterium
ATACACCGGAAGTTTCGGCCATATTTCCACCTGCAGTTTCTATCCGGCGCATCATATGAGTTGTTCTAAAACTACTCCAATTCCATATTTAAATGAGAAAGGGAAATGGCAGTTAGATAAAATTGAGAAAATATACGAAGAATATGCCGATAAACCTAATAAGATAAGGGTACTTTCATTTAGCAGAAATAACAAAGTAGAATGGTCTATACCATCGGCAGTTTTGAGGCACAAGCTCGGTACAAAAAAAATGTTAAGAATAGTATGCCAACATGGGAGAGAGGTTGAAGTAACGGAAGATCATAGCGTCTTTGTTTTAGATAAAAATACAGCGAAAGTTATTCCCAAATTTGCCAAGGATATAAAAGAGGATGATTATATTGTCGCAACCAATAAAATTTCTCAACCTAGCCAAACAGAATATATAGATATCTTGAGTTATTTTAAGGATAAAGATGCTTATGTTTCGAATTTTTCGCACTCAAATCTTAGATATGTAAAAAATGCTGACTACAGATGGCAGTTTAAGATAAGAAATTCACTACCTATTAAATATCTACGGGAATACAATTCACAAACAGAGAAATTAACGGTTGGAATTTTACAATCAAATAAGATACCGGTTCATATTCCGATCAATAGAGAATTATGCCGCCTTATAGGGTACTTTATTGCTGAAGGGTCTTATCAAAATGGAATAGTATTTTCCTTTAATGCCAAAGAAAAAGATTTAATAAAAGATGTGGAGAGAATCGTGAAGTCAGTTTTTGGTCTCTCAACTTCTGTAACAAGAATTAAAAACACAGCCGTAAATGTCGAAGTTAATTCGAAGAATGTAGAAAAAGTCTTTAAAGATATTTTTGGAATCAAAGGTGGAGCTCGCAAAAAAAGGATTCCTTGGTTTATTTATCACTCTAATGAAAGCTGCATACACTCTTTTATCTATGGGTATACAAGGGGAGACGGGTCTGTTAGAAAAATGAAAGACAATATAAACCGTATAGATGTTACAAGTGTTTCAAAAAAGTTATTGAACGATTTCCAATATCTTTTATCCATGGTGAGCATTAGTGCTTCTTTTTATAGGAGAAATGTTGCAGAAAAGAAAAAAATTGGGAAGATTGAAACGACTGGGAAAGAAAATTATTCTTTGTGTTTCAGTGGATATGTTTATAAGGACAAAACAATTGTAAAACAAAATACAAAAGATAGAAATAATGTTTCGGTCCAGATACCGTTGTTATCCAAATTTCGAAAATACATTTGTGTCGGCAAAAAACAAAAGATAATATCTAAAAACAGATTAAAGGAGTATCTTAAATCTAATAAAGAATTATATTCGTTGGTTACAGGCGAGATTTGCTTTTTAAAAATTAGAAGTATAAAAGAAATCTCTTATGGTAATAATGAATATGTTTACGATATTTCAGTCCCGGGAAAAGAGAACTTCTATGGTGGATTTCTTGGTATATTCTTACACAATACAATGGGCGAAGGCGGAGCAGTTTTAACCAGTGATCCTCTGTTGAGAAAGATAATACTTTCATTCAGGGATTGGGGCAGGGATTGCTGGTGTGAACCGGGGCATGATAATACCTGCGGCAGAAGATTTTCTCAGCAGCACGGGAAACTCCCCTTTGGCTATGACCATAAATATGTCTATTCGCATATTGGCTATAATTTAAAAGTTACGGATATGCAGGCAGCAATTGGAGTTGCCCAGTTGAAAAAACTTAATGGGTTTATTAAAGCAAGGAAGGAAAATTTCTGGTTTCTTTACAAAAACTTAAGAAAATACGGGGAATATTTTATTTTACCTCAAGCGGCAAACCAATCTGAAGCGAGTTGGTTCGGCTTCCCGATTCTAATTAAGAAAAATGCGCCGTTTAACCGAGGGGAAATCGTTCGTCATTTAGAAAAAAATAAAATTGCGACACGAATGCTTTTTGGGGGGAATTTAACAAAACAGCCGGCTTATAAAAATATAAAAAGCAGGGTTTTCGGTGAATTAAATAATACGGATTTTGTTATGAATAATCTTTTCTGGATTGGTGTCTACCCGGCACTGACAAAACCAATGCTTATTTTTGTTATAAAGTGTTTTAAAAACTTTTTTGAAAAAAAACCTGTAAAATAAGGAGACTTTTAATATAAAGGAAATATGCGTATTGGAATGGATGTGCGGGTTTTAAGCTTTGGCGAAACGGGCTTCAGCCGCTATATCAATAATCTCTTGAAACATTTAGTTGAGTTAGACAGAGAAAACACCTATACCCTTTATTTGAATCGGTCCCAAAGGATTGAGGCAATTGAAGGGAATAATAATTTCTTGGTAAGGGTAATTAATGGCCCTTTCCTGATTTATAAATCCCTGCTTCTGCCGTTTTATCTCTGGAGAGACAAAATTGAAATTTTTCACTCAATGACACATGATTTGCCGCCTTTTGTTTTTTGTAAAAAGATAATTACATTCTATGATTTGAATGTTGAATTTCTAAGGCGATTATATATTCCCAAGCTGCGGCTGTTATCCTATTTTAGGATATCCAGGCTTTCAGCTCGTTTTGCCGATAAAATAATTGCTATTTCTACTAATACAAAAACTGATTTGGTGAAATTATATAAAGTCCCGGCAGAGAAAATACAAGTGATCCTTCTGGCGGCGGAAGAAACCTTCCGGCCGGAGAATAAAGAATCAGCCAGGGGAAAAATCAAAAAAAATTTCGGAATTCAACCCCCATTTATTCTTTATGTCGGACAGATTAGGGTTCAGAAAAATGTCCCCCGGCTCTTAGACGCTTTCAAAAAAATAAAAGAGAAGGGGTTCCCGCATAGATTAGTCTTAGTCGGCAGCCATAACACGGGGAGCGAATTTTATGACCTTGCTTCAGAGATTGAAAAACGCGGGTTAAAGGACGAAGTAATTCACATTTCTAATTGTAACAGGACCGAGGATTTAGCTTCATTTTATAATGCGGCCGATTTATTTACCTACCTTTCTTTATATGAAGGCTTTGGACTTCCGGTTCTTGAAGCGATGGCCTGCGGGACAGCGGTTGTGGCTTCTCGAGTTGCCTCAATTCCCGAAGTGGCCGGAGGCGCCGGTATTTTAATAAATCCCTATAATGTAGATGAAATAGCGCAAACTCTATATCGGGTTTTGAAAGACAATGATTTGCGGAACGAATTAATCGATAAAGGACTAAAAAGGGTAACAAAATTCTCCTGGCTAAGAACTGCCCAGGAGACTTTATCCTTATATAAAAAATGTTGAACTGTTTATGACATTGTCACCGGCTATATTTGATTTTCCCCTGTTTGATGAATGCATTATTTCAGGATGTTTGCTTAAGCAATATCTGTCAGTTCAGGAAATTTGCAGCATTTTTAAAAAGATGATATAATGATAAGCTTCAAGCGTTTTTTAATGTTGTGAACAGCAGTATTTAAAAACCATTTAAGGAGGTAAATATGTCAGTGATTAACTTGTATGTATCGTTAAAAGACCGGTGTGTCAATAAATTTTTTAAAAATAAGAAGTTTAAAATTCTTTTCGGACCGGCTAAGGGGCTAACCTGGCTCAATGACAGCCGGCCCTACCTTACCTATAACCTGGGCTTGTGGGAACATCGGAAACAATTTGCTATGAAGAAGCATGTAAGCAAAGGTATGGTTGCTTACGATGTGGGTGCTTTTCATGGATACTATAGCCTGGTCCTTTCACAGTTGGTAGGTAAAGAGGGCTTGGTTTATTCCTTCGAACCGGCCAGGGAAAACTTCGAGTTTCTAAAAGATGTTGTTGCTTTAAACAATCTGAATAATGTTCAGTTAAATCAGAAAGCGGTTGGCGGCCAGGATGGAGAAGTATATTGTAACCTTGATAAATCCAATCCTATGGCCGGGTGTATCTATGACTCCTCTGAAGAAGGATATAAGGTTGAAATTACTACTATGAATTCTTTTGCTTTAAACGGCAAGAATAAAAAGCCAGATGTGGTAAAAATGGATATTGAGGGGTTTGAATTCGATGCCCTTAAAGCAATGGATAAAGTTATTGATTTATGCCATCCGATTTTTTTTATTGATGTACATAATGCCGAAAACCATTCCCGGTGCATAAAATTTCTGAAAGAACGCGGCTATGAAATAGAGATTTTACATGAAAGAGGGTTTGAAAACGGAGCTTTTCTAAGCGATGTATTGGCTTTTGTCAAGAAAAACTAAAATTCTTAAAAAATTCCGAAAGTGTCCTATTGGGACTGAAAGACAATGAGTAAAATAGATGTTCTGGCTTATAAATTTGACGTGGACAATACAGACTCATTTAATGAAGATATTATTGCCTACAGCCCCAATTCTATCATAGTTAACTGGAATTTGAATAAGATGTGGGTTCAATATAAACCGGATAATATCAAATTTAAAAAGATGGCGGTTAATTTCTTTAACATCCGAAATCAACGCGTGAGGTATTTCTTTTCGCCTTTAAGATTTATGGCGCAGTGTATCCAAATAACGAAACACTTCATTCTATTCTGCTGGAAATTCAGGCCAAAGATTTTTATTGTGGAAAACTATTTAGAAGGAATGATTGCCGGAATCATACGGAAATTTAATTTAGCCGATAAGACTATATACTTGCCAGCCGACTGGTATGCCGGCTGCAGATATAAAAAATTGTTATCTAAATTAGCCAATAACGTAATTTTCCCTTACATTGACTATTTTGCCTGTAAACTCAACGATGTGGTAGTTGACCGCCAGGGGGGCAGGATAACCGAAAGCCGCAATAAATATTGGGGACGGGTTATACCAACCACAAAAAGACAGTTGATTCAGCCGCTTCGAATCCAGGCAATCAATACTTGTTTAGACAAAAAAAGACCGAATATCTGTTTTATCGGAGAAATGAGGGAAGATTCGGGGTTGGATATCGCTATTAAATCCTTGGGAAAACTGCGAATGAATGGGGATTTCATCCTGAAAATTATCGGCTACAAGAGAATAGCTTATGAATACTTTATGAAATTGGCCGGGCAATATAAAGTAAGGCCCTATGTTAAATTTTTAGGTTTTGTGGAAAGGAAGGATTTCGGCGAGGTTTTGTCGGATTGTTTTTGCGGGATAAACGTTTTAACCAATATGAATAGCTATTCGACTGCCGGTTATCCGGCAAAAGTAACCTATTATTTTCAATATTTAGTGCCGGTCATCGTAAGCCAAGGTCTTGCGGAATTCGCACTCCAAAATATCGAAGATAATGAATTAGGACTGGTGATTAAGCCTGATGAAGATAACTTTGTCGAGGCAGTATTAAAAATTTATTCCGAACAGGCCCGTTACCGGAGAAACATCATGGATTACATAAAGTCTTCGCCTAAAAGCGGCATAATAGACATTTTGAAAGACGAAAAATTATAGGGGAAAATCATGAAAAAAATTAAAAGTGTTTTAATTACCGGTATTACCGGTTTTGTCGGCAGCCACCTGGCTGATTATATTCTTGGAAATAATCCTGAAGTTAAAATCTTAGGTTTGGTGCGCTGGAGGTCTCCTAAAGATAATATAAAGGGTGTACTTGGTAAGGTTCAGCTTTCTCACGGAGACCTATTGGACATGCCTTCTTTAAGGACAGTTTTAAGTACTTATAGGCCGGATGTTATTTTCCATTTAGCCGCTCAGTCATATGTTGATTTTAGCTTTCGAGCCCCCATGGCGACATTAGAGGCAAATGTAATTGGGACGGCAAATCTTTTGGAATCAGTGAAAGAGCTGAAAATAGAGAGCGGATACGATCCGGTTATCCACATTTGCTCCTCATCAGAGGTTTACGGTCAGGTCAAAGAGGATGAGGTGCCTATAAAAGAGGATAATCCCTTTCGCCCGGCTTCTCCTTATGCGGTGAGCAAAGTGGGTGAAGATATGTTGGGGCTCCAATATTGGCTTTCTTGGAAGATAAAAACCATAAGAACAAGGATGTTTACGCATACCGGCGAACGCCGGGGTGAAGTTTTTGTGGTTTCTGCCTTTGCCAAGCAGATTGCCGCTATTGAAGCCGGATTGGCGCCGGCAAAAGTTAAGGTAGGAAATTTAGAAAGTGTTCGGACATTTTTGGATGTAAAGGATGCGGTTAAGGCCTATTGGCTCTTGGTAAATAAATGCCAGCCGGGTGAGGTCTATAATATCGGCGGGATTGAGACAATGACCGTCGGTGAAATGTTAAATCGATTGCTCAAGTTTTCGAAAATGAAGGATATATCGGTTGAGGTTGACCCGGCCAGGTTAAGGCCTTCCGATGTAACCCTGCAGATTCCCTCCATTGATAAATTTGCCAGCTTAACCGGTTGGAAGCCGACGATTAAATTTGAAAAGACTCTGGAGGATACTTTAAATTACTGGAGGGACTATTATAGACGAATGTGACCTATTTGATTATCCGAGGGTTGCAATTTTTAAAAAGAATTAGAGAGGTAGGAAATTATGGATAATTTAAACTCGAAGCTTTATAAAAGCCTTTATTTGATTAGAAAGGCCGAAGACAAAATCATCGCACATTATAATGAAGATGAGATGAAAACACCGATGCATATGTCTATGGGTGCCGAGGCGATTGCTTCAGGTGTTTGTGCTGCCTTAAAAGAAAAAGACCAGGTTTTTGGAACCTACCGGTCTCACGCCATATATCTGGCCAAAACAGGTGATATCGATAATTTTTTTGCCGAGATGTACGGTAAGGAAACCTCTCTTTTAAAAGGGAAAGGCGGTTCGATGCATCTGTGTGCTCCGGATTCTGGTTTTATGGGAACATCAGCGATTGTCGGCAGCGCCATTCCGGTTGCCGTAGGAGCGGCTTTTGCCAATAAAAGAGAGGAAAACGGCAAAAATGTTGCGGTATTTTTTGGCGACGGGGCAACTGATGAAGGTGTCTTCTGGGAAAGCTTGAATATTGCCTGTTTCATGAAATTACCCATTTTATTCATCTGCGAAGATAATGAATTGGCGGTGCATACCCCTGTTTCTCAAAGGCACGGTTATGACTCTCTTACCGAGATTGTTTCGAAATTCAACTGCCGGGTATTTAAAGAGAAAAGTACCGATGTAGAAATTATTTATAAACT
>CAZDME010000065.1:0-6594 GCA_964506785.1 uncultured bacterium
CTAACTCAACGATAGAAAGCTCTAAAGGGTTGCCTATATTTACCGGCCCGTTCAAATTAGAAAATAATAAAGCGAGAATCCCTTCGAGCATATCGCTGATATAACAAAAACTGCGCGTCTGTTTTCCCTCGCCGTAAACAGTTAAATCTTTATCCCTTAAGGCCTGGCTGATAAACTTGGGGACTGCCCGCCCGTCATCCTTCCTCATTCTCGGCCCATAGGTATTGAAAATACGGACAATCTTAGTATTCAGTTTATGTGTTCGATGATACGCCATGGTGAGCGACTCAGCAAACCTTTTAGCCTCGTCATAAACACCCCGGGGCCCGATGGGATTAACGTTACCCCAATAACTTTCTTTCTGCGGATGAACGGCCGGATCTCCGTAGACTTCAGAGGTTGAAGCCAATAAGAAAACTGCTCTTTTAGCTTTAGCCAGCCCTAAGGCATTATGCGTCCCTAATGACCCAACCTTCAAGGTTTGAATGGGAAAATTAAGATAATCTACCGGGCTGGCCGGAGAGGCGAAATGCAGGACATAATGCAGATTTTCATCTATTTCAATAAATTTACTGACATCATGCAAGACAAATTTAAAACTCGGATTAGGTAAAAGATGATTGATATTATCTTTGTTCCCGGTAATCAGATTATCCATGCAGATTACCTTGAATCCTCTATTCAGCAAACCTTCGCAAAGATAAGAACCAATGAATCCCGCTCCTCCAGTGATTAATGCCGCTCGAAAATCACCCTTTAAGGTCGTCTCCAAAATTACCTCCTTTTATCCTCTGTCTTCTATCTTCTGTTTTCTGTCTTCTGTTTTCTGTCCTCTGTCTACTGCCTGCTTTTTCGTTCTAGGTTTGATAATTAAAGAAACTGCCTCTTTTAAGCTATCAGCCGTAAATCTTGGCTTAATTTTTTTGAGTTCTTCTTGGGTGAATTCTTTGTCCATAACTAAAATCGTCTGGCAGCCGATTTTTCTCCCCGCTTCAATATCCCGGGCTGCATTGCCCACTAAGAAAGACTGCTTGCAATTAATCTTAAATTTTTTAATCGCCTGCTTGAACAGCAAAGTCTTAGGTTTGCGGCACTGGCAATTATCTGCAGTTTGATGCGGGCAGACATACACTGAAAGAATTTCCCCGCCCGCCTCCTCAACTTCCCCGCGCATACGGCGGTTAATCTCTTCCACCGTAATTTTTGAAACCAACCCTTTAGCAATCCCGGCTTGATTGGTAACAACAATAATTCCATATTTGGCGTCATTTAAAGACTTAATAGCCTCTTTGCTTCCCGGAAGGAATGAAAATTCCTCCCAGCTTTTTACATAATCCGGTTTATCTTCATTAATCACTCCGTCTCGGTCTAAAAAGACTATTTTCATAATCCTCTCCTTATCGAAGGTTTTTAAGAAAAGAACATTTTCTTAATCTAGATTCTCTTAAAGGATTTTCTCAAAAAAATCTAATGTTCTTTTCAATCCTTCTTTAAATTTAATTTTTGCCTGGTAATTCATAAGGCTCTTAGCCTTAGTCATATCCGCCCAGGTTTTTCTCACATCCCCCAGGCGGGCTTGAGTAAACCCTGGCTTTATTTCTTTACCCATTATCTGGTTGAGGTTTTCAACGATATCTAAGACCGAAAAGGAAGCGCCGCCGGCAATATTAAAGGCCTCACCGGCTATATTAGGCTGGCGGCAAGCCAGGAGATTGGCTTCAACCACATTATCGATATAGCTAAAATCGCGCGATTGTTTGCCGTCACCATGAACCTGCGGGGGCTGGTCCTTCAGCATTCTCATGATAAAAATGGGAATAACTGCCGCATACTGAGAAGCCGGGTCCTGCCTCGGCCCGAAAACATTGAAATACCGCAGGCTCACTGTTTCCAATCCATAAATTTTACTAAAAACCCGGCAGTAGGTTTCGCCGGCTAATTTTGTCGCCGCATAGGGAGAAATAACCTTTAGCTCCTGACTTTCTTTCTGTGGAAATTCGTTTGTATCGCCATACACAGAACTGGAAGAAGCAAAGACTACTCTTTTGACTTTGGCTTCCCGGGCAGATAGTAAAAGATTAAGTGTTCCCCCCACATTCACCTGGTCATAAGATAGGGGCTCTTCGACCGATTTAGGCACCGAACGCAAAGCCGCCTGATGGGAAATATAATCCACCCCGTTCATCGCCTTAGCCAGTAATCCCGCATTCCTGATATCTCCTTCAATCAATTCGATTTTATCTAAAAATGGGGCTAAGTTTTCTCTTTTGCCGGTAAAGAAATTATCCAGCACTTTAACCACGTTTCCCTCTTTAACCAACCTTTCGGCAATATGAGAGCCGATAAAACCGGCCCCGCCGGTAACTAAATAAGTCGACATTTTATCCTCCATATATTAAGAGTGTCAGAGTATCAGAGTTTCAAAGTATCACAGTTGCTTTGACACGAGCTCACGAAGTGAGCGATGACACTTTGACACTTTGACACTTTAGCATTCAGAGTCTCACAACTTTTCCCTTTTTATCTATTATTTTTCTGGTAACACCTCTGGTATCAAAAATTAATTTTGCTTCTTTAACTATCCAGGAGTAATTCAGATTGCTATGGTCAGTGACAATTGTCACTAAATCGACTTTGTGAAGCAGGGCTCTATTCAGAACCGAAGACTTAAAAACTTTCCCGTTTATAGAAATTCTAGACACATATGAGTCGTGATAAAAAACCCGGGCTTTTCTCTTGGCGAGCTTTTTTATAATTTCCAGAGCTGGGGATTCCCGGGTATCATTAACGTCTCTTTTATAACTCACCCCGATAATTAGAATCTTCGCTCCTTTTAGAGATAGGTCTTTCTGATTGAGGATCTCGGAGATTTTCTCCACCACATAGAAAGGCATGTGACTATTAATCTGGGTGGCTAAATCGATAAATCTGGCTTCAAAGTTATGCAGCCGGGCCTTCCAGGAAAGATAAAGCGGATCAATCGGAATACAATGTCCGCCTAAACCCGGGCCGGGATAAAAAGGGATATAGCCAAAAGGTTTAGAGGCAGCCGCTTCAATCACTTCCCAGGTATCTATCTTCATCTGATGGGACATAAGGGCCATTTCATTTACCAGGCCGATATTGACACTGCGAAAGGTATTCTCTAATAGCTTAACCATCTCGGCTACCCGGGTTGAAGAAACAGGAATAACTTTCTCAACGATCTGTTTGAACAAAATCACCGCCAGACGACGGCAATTGTCTGTAACTCCACCGACCACTTTAGGCGTGTTTTTAAGGTTAAAGAATTTATTGCCCGGGTCAATCCGCTCCGGAGAAAAAGCCAGGAAGAAATCTTTGCCCGCTTTAAAATCACCCGAGGCCAGAAGAGGCAGGATAACTTCTTCTGTTGTTCCCGGATAAGTGGTGCTTTCCAGTATAACCAGCTGTCCTTTTTTTAAGTATTGTTTTACCTTCCGCGCGGCTTGAATAATATAGGATATATCCGGGTCTTTAGTTTTCCTCAAAGGCGTCGGCACACAAATATGTATCGCCTCAACCTGCCTTAAGGCTTCATATTCCGTAGTTACTTTGAATTTTTTCTTAATTACAGATTTAAGCTCCCTATCTTTGACGTCTAAAACATAAGATTTACCCTGTCTGATACTCTCTATTTTATCCTTGTCTCTATCAATCCCGTAAACTTGAAAGCCCCGGCGGGCAAAGGCAACAGCCAGAGGCAAACCAACATAGCCTAAGCCGATTACTGCCAATCGGGCTTTTTTATTTTCAATCCTCTCTTCAAAAAACTGGCGCTCCTTAACCACCCCTTTTATTCTCCTTCCCTATCTATCGCTAAAGCGGTTAACTCCGGTAATTCCAGTAATCAAAAGTTTCTTCTTCCGTGATTCCTGCTTTTTTTTCTATCTTCCCTTTAATTCTTCTCCACCAGCTTTCATGTTTTACATACCATTCGATTGTTTCTTTCAACCCTCTATCAAAGTCGGTAGTGGCCCGCCAGCCGAGCAAAACCTTGGCCTTAGCGGTAGAAGAAATATGCCTTTGAACATGGGCCGGGCGGTCGCTTATATGCTTAATTAAACTTTCAGGCTTTTTAAAATAGTCCAAAATAGACCTGGCAATAGACATAACATCCCTTTCCTTGCCGCTGCCCAGATTAATTGCTTCACCTTTCAATTTCTTTAAATCCGTATGCAAAACCTTATCTAAAGCTTTGCAGTGGTCTTCGACATAAATCCAATCACGAGTAAATTTACCCTGGCCGTAAACCGGCAGTGGTTTATCTTCTAAAGCATTGGTGATAAATAAAGGAATGAGCTTCTCCGGATATTGATACGGCCCATAGTTGTTAAAAGGGCGGACTATAATTACCGGTAAATCGTAGGTAAGGCCATAGGCATAGACTAAACGGTCCGCTCCGGCTTTAGCCGCCGCATAGGGGCTTTGTGGATTTATTGGATGTTCTTCGGTCATGGGAATTTGTACGGCTTTCCCGTATACCTCGCTGGTAGAAATATGGATAAATCTCTCTACCGGGAATTTACGCGCCGCTTCAAGAAGAACCCCTGTCCCCAGAATATCAGTATTAATAAAAGGCTGGCCGTTATTAATGGACCGGTCAACATGGGTCTCCGCGGCAAAATGAATTACCGCCTCTACGTTACGCATCAAATTTTCTACCGTAACTTGATCCCGAATATTGCCATGCCAGAAAATAAAATTTGGATTATCCCGGATATCTTTGGAGAAATTTTCTAAATTGCCGCAGTAAGTAAGCGCATCAAGCACAATTAGCTGATGATCTGGATAATGATTCAAGAGATAACGGCTGAAATTACTGCCGATAAATCCGGCTCCGCCGGTAATCAGAATTTTTTTCATTTTTCTCTCCCTGACACAATTATATGGTTTTTCAGCTTGACTATAAGCTGTAAGCAATCGGCTTCCAGGGGCAAACAATCCCCCCTTTCCGTCGAAGCCGATTTTCGCTTCTGGCGATTAGAAAAAACCTTATCCCTTTCTAAACAAACACTTCCCTAAAGAAAAGAAACGGAAACACCCTGATTAAACATAAAAACTCAGCAGCATTTCCCGAAACGACAGGATAATCCTATGGCCAAATCGCTAACGCGGCCTGCCGATACTATCGTATTTAAACCCGAGATCTTTTATCTTTTGCCCGCTATAGATATTGCGGCCGTCGATAATAACCGGCACCTTCATCAAACGCTTGATTTTTTCTAAATTTAATTCCCTGAATTCGTTCCATTCGGTTAAAATAATTAAAACCTCAGCGCCGCTGGCCGCTTCATAGGCATCCTGGCAAAACTTTATCTGCGGAAGAACCCTGGCCGCCTTCTCCATGGCTGCCGGGTCAAAAGCCCTTATCTTCGCTCCTTCTTTTTCTAACGCCCCGATAATATCTATCGCAGGAGCCGACCTCATATCATCGGTATCAGGCTTAAAAGAAAGGCCCAATATACCGATTGTCTTTCCGTTTATATTCCACAAAGCCTTTTTCACTTTAGCTATGACCAGTTTTCTCTGCTCTTTATTTATCGCTTTAACCGCCCTTAGCAATTCAAACTGATATCCATTCTTCTCGGCAATATGGATAAAAGCGTCTACATCTTTCGGGAAACAAGAACCGCCGTAGCCAATACCGGCCCGCAGGAAAGTTTTACCAATTCGCTTATCTAAGCCCATCCCTTCGGCTACTTTTACCACATCAGCCCCTACTTTTTCGCAAATATTAGAAATTGCGTTGATAAAAGAAATCTTTGTCGCTAAGAACGAATTTGATGCATGTTTAATAATCTCGGCGCTTTTGATATCGGTAAAAACTATCGGGGCCTTCAAAGGTTTATAGAGTTCGGCCATAATCGTTCGGGCTTTTCCACTTTCCGTACCAATAACTATTCTATCAGGGTTCATAAAGTCATTGATAGCTGAACCTTCCCGCAGGAATTCCGGGTTTGAAATAACATCAAAATTTGCTTTCTTGGAATTATAGGTTTTTATGGTTTGCTCAACCCACTGTCCTGTTTCTACCGGAACAGTGCTTTTTTCCACAATCACCTTATAACCATCTAATTCTTCGGCAATTTCCCGGGAGACAGCTTCGACAAAAGAAAGGTCCGCCTCCCCGCTTTCTTTGGAAGGAGTACCTACGGCAATAAAGATAATCTTTGATTTTTTTACCCCTTCTTTTAAATTATTGCTAAAACTCAACCGTTTTTTGGCAACATTTCTTTGTACTAATTCTTCCAATCCCGGCTCATAAAAAGGGATTTTCCCTTCCTTTAATATTCCGACTTTTTCCTTATCGTTATCGACGCAGATAACATTATTGCCTAAATCGGCAAAGCAGGCACCGGTGACTAAACCAACATATCCGCTTCCAATGATACAAATATCCATTTTCTCTTCTTTTTATGTATCGCTGTTGCCTCATCTGGTCAGCCACAGCCTATTTCCTCTAAAAAGCTCTCTTGGACAAAATCTAACAGCCAAGAGCTATAAGCTGACAGCGGCAAACATCCGTGTTTTTAGGTATTGTCCCCGGCTACGGCATGGGAAAAGGAGAGAGGC
>CAZDME010000066.1:0-6585 GCA_964506785.1 uncultured bacterium
AATAATGATATGTTCTTTAAAATATATTCTTTTAAACAAATTTCTAAAATTTTGATAGGCAGGGACAACTAAAGGGATAAGGTCGTTTATGATAACTACCAATTTCGCCGGACAAAGAAGAGGGGCTTTAAAATAAGGCGTCAGAAATACATCTACTTTCTCTCTCTTTAAATAATTGGCGAGCTGAAATTGGTCCCAAAATAAAGTGAAGTATTCAGGTATCTTAACCTTCTTTAAATTATTACTTTCAAGAGGCATCTCTGAATGTTGATTGTGAAAGATAATATATTTATTCTCGGATCTTGTAGAGGCAACCTCCCTTAAAAAACTGTAAAGGTAGCGGCTTATTCCAGTCATCTTCCCTTTTTTAAACTCTCTGCCATCTACGCCAATTCTCATTTTTATCTCTTTTTAAATTTTAAACTTACAACTTTCCCGATATAAATCAAACCATTTCTAAGGGAAATAATTAATCCGGAGGCTATCTTTGATTTGCCTATCCGGCGGGATTGACATCTATACGGAAACTCCTTTATTTTAAAACCCCTTTTTTCTGCCTGGTATAAAAAACCAATACAATACTCTCCGGAGATTCCCGATATCTCAATTTTTTCTAAAATCTCCTTTTTAACCGCTAAAAAACCACTGGTTAAATCGCTTACTTCTGTTTTTAACAAAAACTTAGCCAAATAATTAATGAATTTACTTGAAAAGACTCTACTTACCGAAGTCCTGGCATCCTGGCCGCCGGCGACATAACGCGAGCCAACTACGATATCATAGCCATTTATTTCTTTAATCATTAATGGTAAAACCTCTGGGGGCATGGAAAAATCAGTATCCATCCAGGCGATAATATCTCCTTTGGCTTTAGAGATACCAGCCTTTATAGCCGTTGCCAAAGATCTTTTATTGAACCTTCGAAAAAGTTTAACGTTTTTATTTTTCTCTATTATCCTTTCAACCTCTCTCCAGGTACCATCAGGAGAATTATCATCAACAACTATTATCTCTTCCAAATTTTCTAAAGAGCCCAAAATACTAAAAATGAGTCTGGTGACATTTTCCTTCTCATTATAGGTCGGTACAATTAAAGATACCTTTAGCTCCATTTAATCTATTTGATTAAGCTCTGTCTTACCGCTTTAGATACTTTAATTATCTGTTCTTCTCTAATCGCCAAGCCTGAAGGCAGATAAAGCCCGTAATTCGATATATCCTCTGTTATCGGATAGCTTTCTTCCTTAAATAAATCCATCTTTTTAAATACCGGCTGCTCATGCATTCCCAGAAAAAAAGGCCTTGTTTCAATCCCTCGATGATAAAGGCGCCGGGAGAATTCTCCGGCCGATAAACCTAACTTTTTGTCAAGCACTATTCCATACATCCAGAATATACTCTTTGCCCATTTTCTTTCAACCGGCAAATGAACCTGAGTTAAATCCTTGAGTAACCCATAGTATCTTTTAGCGTTGTTTCGCTTAATCTTTATAAAATTCTCTATTTTTTCAAGCTGGGCTAAACCGACAGCTGCCTGTAAATTTGACATTCTGTAGTTATAGCCAAGTTCCTTATGATAAAACCTTCTTTCAGGATTAAAACAAAGATTGCGAAGGCTTTTTGCTCTTTCTGCCAGGGTTTTATCATTGGTTAAAATCATCCCGCCTTCTCCAGTAGTAACAACCTTATTTGCATAAAAACTAAATATTGAGATATCCCCGAAAGAACCGCATTTTTCCCCTTTATATTCCGCCCCGTGGGCTTCAGCCGCATCTTCAATTACAAAGAGTCTATATTTTTTTGATATATTGAGGATAGAATCCATATCAACCGGATGGCCATAAATGTGAACGGGCATTATGGCTTTTGTTTTTTTTGTAATTTTTGCCTCAATTTGGGAGACATCCATATTCCAACTATCCTTTTCGGCATCAACCAATACAGGAATAGCTCCCAGCCTAATAACCGCTAAGGCACAGGATATTATGGTAAAGGCAGGCAAAATTACTTCATCCCCCGGTTTTAAACCTAAAGCCTTTAGGGCTAACTCAAGGGCAGCTGTTCCATTACAAACCGCCACTCCGTAATTTCTTCCAACATACCGGCTAAAATCCTTTTCAAATTTTTTTACAAACAGTCCGGCAGAAGATATTGACTTCTCATCTATACACCGGACAAGCAACTCCTTTTCCCTTTCACCTAATATCGGTTCATTTACCGGAATCATCTAAAGCCTCAAAATGCTGTTTGTCTTTTTCACCTCTATAAGGACCTTGTTTAACCGCTATCATTTCTGTCTCCTCCAACATCTGAAAACCGTGGCCGCCGGAAGCCAGAAGAATTATATCTCCCGAATTCAATATCTTTTCACCTATAAATTTTCGCGCGGCGGAATACAAACTCACCCTGATTTTGCCTTTCTTCATTACCAAAACTTCCTGGGTATAAAAAATCCGGCGCAATTTCAGGTTATGGATATGCGGTTTAATAATTTCACCCTGGGGGTGATGCATAAAAGCCAGCTGTTGAGAAAAATTATTGGGAGTGAAAAAACTAACCCCTTTCCCTTTATATCCGTCCCGGATGATTATTGCAATAATGTCACCATTACATTTCACTTCTTCAACCAAATTGGCTCTGGCCATAACCTGACGCCTCCTTATATCTAACTAAAGCTTCTTGGCAATAATAGAAGCATTCCAGTTTTTATCGCTAAGTTTTCTTTGTAAAGACATAAAGGGTGTATATGATAATATCTTAAAGCCACCCCTATTAAGAAATCTCTTTATCTCTTCAGGAAAGAAAAAACGCAGCCTATGGACTTCATTTGCTTTTTGCAACATTTTTTTTCCTTCGGTATGTAGTACCGTGTAATGAATCTTTACTAAGTGTCTCCTTGTATCAAGTACAGGCTGACAAATTCTGATAATCTTTTTTTTATTATTTATAACCACCTTTTTCCTATTAGCCGGCTTCACTGAAAGAACCCCTGGTGCCGACCAGATATCGAATATAAATAACCCTCTATCCTTAAGATGAAAATTAACTTGATTTAAAAACTTAAGGATAATTTTATCTGCCAGCAAATAATTAAATACCGAAAACATAGCTATCGCCGCATCAAACTTCCTATTAAGCCGAAAACCAGATATATCCTTATTTACCAATTTAACCTTTAACTTAGTATTAATCTTAACTTTCGCTATAGAGAACATACATTTTGAAGATTCAATTCCAGCAAGGCTATAACCCCTTTTAGCCAAGGGGATTAGGTGCCCTCCAGTGCCGCATCCCAAATCGAGGATATTTTCTACCGGCTTATCTGAAAATTCTTCAAAAATTTTTTCTAAAAAATCGCACTCAGCCGAATAATCTTTCTTTTTATAAAATAAATCATAAGAGTCTGCATAAATTTTGCCAAATGGTTTCATTTATTACCTGGTAGTTATTGACTAAGACAGCTTTTAGTTATCTCCTAAATAAATCTTTCGAAAATAATCAGGCTGAGATAGCAGCTTAAAAACTTCCTTATCCGATAATCGAGCTCTTTTCTTTGCCAGGGCTCTTTTTTTCAAACAATCTTTTAATCTCCCGAGAGAGGCAAAGAATGAAATAGTAAAATATGGCCTGCCTGTAAAAAGGGCAATAATAAGAAAAAAAGGCAGGAAGAAAAAATGCTTGAGTAAAAGTGATTTATCAGAAATGTTCTTCCAGATAAATAGAAATGTATTGCGCCGATGGATAAACTCACGGGAGCCAGCAGCCAAAATTTTATTCATAGTCTCGCCATAGCTATGGTAAACCACTGATTTAGGTTCATATAGTGATATCCAACCTCTCTTCCAGGCCCGATAAGAAAGGTCGGCATCATCCCAGTAGAGAGGGCGGAATAATTCATCGAAACCACCAAGTTCCAAAAGCTTTATGCGGGAGAAAGCAGAACCCCCGGTAGAGACACAAAAAGCCTGGGTAATCGCATCTATTTCCCCGTTATCAACATCCAGATGATCCCAAACAAATCCCCACTTGAATATTGCCCCCATCCGGCCGCCGCCGGCAAAATTTCTGTTATTCCCAGGTAACATCCGGCTATTTACCGCAAATATTCTTTTATCTTTGAAATGATTAAGAAGCGGATGTAAAAAGTCCTTTTTTACCTCAACATCGTTGTCTAAAAATACAATCATATCGTTTTGGCTTTCCTTTATTCCGGTATTGTGGACAGCAATAGTTCCCTTCTGTTCTCCCAGTTCAATTAATTTGATTTGAGGAAAATTCTTTTTGATAAATTCCCGGCTATCATCCTTGCTTCCATCATCAATAACAATTATTTCATGTTCCCCTTCATCAAACTGAACAGCTTCTATGACGGAAGGCAAGTTTTTTTCTAACAATACCTTACCATTAAAATTAGCAATAACAATACTCGCTTTAAGGTTTTCCATTTCTTTTTTTCAATAAATCCAGATAAACCTCTTCTGTTTCGGAAACATTTTTCCCAATACTGAAGAATTTTTCTACTCTCTTTCTTCCGGCTCGACCCAACTCTATGGCCTTTTCTTTATCACCAACTAGTTTTATGATTCCTTTAGCTAAAGCTTTAGAATCTTTTGGGGAAACCAATATCCCTGTTTCCCCATTAAGAACTATTTCCGGTGAAGCTCCACTATCGGCCGCCACGACTGGCTTGGCCATAGCCATTGCTTCTATCATAACCCGGCCAAAAGGCTCAGCATCTGAGGCCATAACTAAAATATCTAAAGCCGAAAGAACCTGGGGAATATCTTCTCTGAAACCAGTAAAAATAACTGTCTCTGACAGGTTCAAACTTTTAGTCAAATTTTTAAGTTCAGCTTTGTATCGTCTATTTTTAGAGAAAAACGCTTCCCCGACGATAAGGAATTTTACCTCCGGGAAAATATTTATAACTTCCTTAGCTGCTTGGATAAAATATCTCTGGCCTTTACGGGGATCTAGGCGTCCGGCTATTCCTATTAACGGTGTGCCTTTATCTATATTAAATTGTCTCCTTATTTCATCTCCTTTTATATTTACATTAAACTTCCCTAAATCCACCCCATTATAGATAGCTATTATCTTAGATGGAGATTTCCCTTTTTTTATAAACCGGGATTTAATTATATTCGAGTTACATATTAATCTACCAGTTAGCCCTAAAAACAAACGGTCTATGTCAATCATCCCTTTATCCAATAGATTACGAGCGTGCCAAACTACAGGTACCCCAGTAAACTTAGATACAACGGAACCTAAAAGATTAGTCCTCGGAGTTTGAGAATGAATTAAATGAATATTTCTCTCCCTCACTAAGTGAATCAACTTTATTGTTTCTTTTACTAAAGAGAAAATATTTAAAATTCTCTTAATAGGTAATATTTCGTATTTTACCCCTGTTTCATTTAACTTATCCAGGAAAAACCCTTTATCTGGACAAATAACCAGGGGATTAAATTTATCTTTGTTTAAATTTCTTAAAAGCTCTAAAATACTATTTTCGGCTCCACCAAATATAGAAGCTTGATGAAGATATAAGATATTAAATCTTTGTTGGGCTTTATCCATCTCTCAATTCATGTCTTTATTGCTTTAAAAAACCATTCATTTTCTTTATATTTCCGATATTTCAAGTCTCTGAAAAGGCCTTCAAATAATCCCTGGATTTCTTCATAAGTAAAAAGGAAATCTGGTATATACCGTAGCCTTCTAATAATACGCCTGCCCAGAGTTGCAAAATCTCCTTTTAATACATCTTTACTTCCTTTCCCAAGATACTGGGAAATTTTAGGTTTTTCTTTATATTTTTCCTCGAAGCAATAAGTAGCTAAAATTATCTTCCCCCCTTTTTTTAAAACCCTGTGGGCTTCTTTGAAAACATCATGGGGAGAATTAACATGGTCTAAAGCAGAGATAATTAAAACATTGTCGAAGGATTCTTCCTTAAAAGGCAAATATTCCCCAACGGCCAAAAAAAACGGAAAAGGGGTTTTAACGCAAGGAAAGATTTCTTCTAATGCAACATTAATTTTAGGATAATTAATCCAATCTTCAGGATCTACACCCCAATAATTAACGTTCCCTAAAAAATGCCGAGCTATCCCGCAAGCCGAGCCAATATCTAAAACTGAGTTTCTAATAGAGCAAAAATCATAGAAAAGATTTTCTAATGCAGGTATCGTTTGATTAGTATTTTCTTCCGTCCATTCAGCCATAGCCCTATTAAACTGCTCTATTTTCCGCTTCCAGCTATTCCAATTATTATCTTTAACCGTTTTTTTTAATCTTAATTCATCCGGCAGCATATTGGGGATACCTTTGACAATTGGATAGACCCGGTGGCAATCGGTGCAGCTTATTTTTCCCTCAGTGATTTTCTCCTTTTCAAAAAATGCGGATTCCAGCTTTAACGGAAAGCTTTTGCATACCGGGCAAAGCATGGTATCAAGCATATTTTTAGTTAACATAAACGTTTTACCTTTAAGTCCTTCTAAATAGTTCTTTGAATAAAATAACGTCCTCTTTGGTAATGGCCTTTAAGATAAAAAGGCCGATAGAATAAGTAATTGC
>CAZDME010000067.1:0-5997 GCA_964506785.1 uncultured bacterium
ATGTATCCTAAAAAACATTTATATGGCCTTGATTTTGTCCAGTCCTCACGCGATTTAATTAATAAAATCGGCAAAAAATATAAGTGGAAACTAACCGGCCATATCTTCGATATGTTAAAACCGGATGAAAATTTTAAAATAAAGGAGAATAGTGTTGTTTTTACCATTGGCGCTATAGAGTAGTTAGCCAGTAAAGTCGAATTATTTCTGCAATTTCTTTTAAATAGTTCTCCGGGGTTATGTCTGCATGTTGAGCCGACTATTGAGTTATATGACCAAAATAACCTTATTGATTACCTGGCAGTGAGATTCCATAGGAAAAGAGGCTATACGGAAAACTTCTTAACCAGGTTGAAGGAGTTGGAGGCGAAAGGGAAAATCGAAATTTTAAAGGTTAAAAGACTTTTTTTTGGAAGTTTATATATGGAGGGATATTCCTGTATTATCTGGAAGATAAAGAAACGATAAAAAAGGGGTGATTTTTTATGGATTTAGGGATTAAAGGGAAGTATGCACTGGTTACCGGAGGCAGCCACGGAATAGGGCGAAGCATTGCTCTAGCCCTGGCCGATGAAGGATGCAATGTAGCCATTTGTGCCCGGGAGAAAGAACGTTTAGATAAGGTAGTGGGGGAGCTTAAGGCAAAGGGTGTCGAAAGTATCGGTATACCTGCCGATGTGCTGAGCCCAGAGGATATCGAGCGGGTGATGAAAACTATTAACGATACCTGGGGGGCGATTCATATTTTGGTAAATAATGCCGGAGGCGGCGGAAGATGGGGAAGTGAAACCTTTGAGAAAACATCTGATGAGGTCTGGAGGGATGTTTATAATAAAAATGCTTTAGCCGCGGCCCGGTTTACGATGAAAGCCATTCCATTTATGAAAAAGCAAAAATGGGGCCGGGTGGTTACAATTACTTCTATATACGGACGGGAAGGTGGCGGGCGGCCCTGGTTTAATATGGCAAAGAGCGCGGAAATCAGCCTGATGAAAACACTGGCGATGAATTTTGATTTGGTAAGAAGCGGCATTACCTTTAATAGCATTGCCCCGGGGGCTGTTATGATTCCAGATACTGGCTGGGAAAAGGAAAGGAAAGAAGACCCGGAATGGTTTAAAAAATATGTTTCCCAGCTTCCGCTTGGCCGTCTGGGTAGCCCTGAGGAAGTAGCTAGTGTTGTTCTATTTGTCTGTTCAAAAGAGGCGAGTTTACTTAACGGGGCATCAATCCCGGTGGATGGGTCAGAAGGCAGGAGTTTTTGAAAAATGATAAAAGAGGATGTTTTAAAAAGTTTTAGAGGCAGAAACGTTTTGGTCACCGGTGGTACCGGTATGATCGGGAGACAGATCGTGGATATTTTGTGTGATGCCGGGGCAAAAGTTAAAATAGTCTCTTTAGATAACATAAAAATAAACGATAAAGCCGAGCATGTTCTTGGAGACCTGACTAATTTTGGGTTTTGTAAAAGAGAGACAAAAGGCATAGATTTTATTTTTCATGTAGCCGGGATAAAAGGTTCGATAGAGGTTACCAAGACAAAACCGGCGAGTTTTTTTGTTCCGTTATTAATGTTTAATACCAACGTATTAGAAGCTTCGCGGGTTAACAAAGTTAAAAAGGTTGTCTACACAAGTTCCATTGGTGCATATTCAAGCGCTGAAGTTTTTAAAGAGACCGAGAATCTTGAGGGCCCTCCGATGGATATGTTCCCCGGATGGGCAAAAAGAATGGCGGAGCTGCAGATTCAAGCCTATAAAGTTCAATATGGCTTAAACAATTTCTCGATTGTCCGGCCCTGCAACGTCTACGGCCCCGGAGATAATTTTGACCCAAATAACGCTATGGTCATTCCTTCTTTAATGTACAGGATATACCGTAAAGAAGACCCGGTTTTAATCTGGGGGGATGGCACGGCCATACGAGATTTTGCTTACAGCCGGGATGTTGCCGAAGGGGTAATCTTAGCCCTTTATCATGGAACAAATTCAAGTTTCGTGAATTTGGGAAGCGGGAAAGGTTATTCTATTAAAGAGTTGGTTGAGACGCTTAGAAGTTTTCTTTCTTTTAATTATAGATTCGATACGACTAAACCTTCAGGGTTTCCCAGAAGGGTTATGGATATAACCTTAGCCAGGAAATTAATTGGGTATAGCCCGAAGACTTCTTTAGTGGATGGATTAAAAGAAACCTGGGATTGGTTTATAAATAATCAGGATGAGTATTTAAAAAGGAAAAATTACTTTAAGGAAAAGGGGCTTTAAATGATAGAGATATGCAAGACAAACCTGGGAGGGGTTTTATTGATTAAACCCACTTTTTTTGAGGATCACCGCGGCTATTATTTGGAATTATATAACGAGAAATTATATAAGTCAAAAGGAGTAGAGGTTGATTTTGTGGAAGACGACATCTCTATTGCCACCAGAGGAGTAATTAAAGGAATACACGGCGATGCTGTAACCTGGAAGCTAATATCCTGCCTGCACGGAGAATTCCAACTGGCGGTCATAAACTATAATAGGGAATCAAAGGACTTTGGTAAATGGCAGTCGTTTGTTTTATCGGATGCCAATAAACACCAGGTGCTTGTTCCCCCCAAGCATGGCAATGGACACCTATGTTTAAGCGAAAAATCTATTTTTCACTATAAACAGTCTGCTTACTATGATCCCGCCAGGCAGTTTACGATAAAATGGAATGACCCTAGATTCAATATTCAGTGGCCGATTAAAAATCCAATTTTGTCAAAAAGAGATGGCGCCTAAAAATTTCATTTTGGGGAAATGCTTTATATTACTTCCTTGTGTTCAAAAAAAGAGAGAATAGATGAGGCTATCAAGGAGCTGGCGCAGTTAGGCTTTAAAAATATTGAACTTACCGGAAAAACAAAATTTTACAGTGGTATCAAAAAAGATTTATTTGATTTAAAAAATAAATACCAGCTAAATTTCCTTATTCATAATTATTTTCCTCCCCAGGCCGATGAGTTTGTGCTGAATCTTGCTTCTGAAGATGCTGCCTTGAAAGAAAAAACTTTAACTTTAATAAAAGAGGCAGTTGGCCTTCTAAGGGAATTTGAAGTAGAATTATACAGCATCCATCCGGGATTTAGGAAGGATTTATCTCCCAAATTACAAGATGGATTTTTTGCTAATAAGACTGAAACCTTTACTCGCAGGGAAAATTTCTACCAAATGTTGGATTTTGTCGTGAAGGAAATTGTCCCTGAGGGCTTTAGAATTGCTGTGGAGAATCTTTGCCCGAAGGCATCTACTGATTTATATTCTTTTGTCAGTAGTCCACGAGATATCGAAGAATTTTTAGGTTTTTTTCAGGATAAACCCAATATAGGGATTCTGCTAGACTTCGGGCATTTAAATGTTACTTCTAATTATCTGAATTTTGACAAAGCTAAAATAGCCAAGGAGCTATTTCTTAAATATAAAGACCGAATATTTGAAGTGCATCTGTCAGAAAATGACGGCTATAAGGATTCCCATAATATTTCTTCCATCGATTCCTGGCAGATAGAACTTTTAGCGAAAAATAAAGAGGCGATACGGGATATCCCAATTGTTCTGGAGTGGCATTATGCCGCCGGTCCGTCGGCCTATAGAAATTTTGAAGCGATTAAAAATAAATTAGGTTTTTGATTTAAAACGGGGAGGAACTAGTATGTTTGAAATGTACAAAAATAAGAAAATTCTGGTTGCCGGCGGAGCTGGTTTTGTCGGGACAAATCTAATAAAAAAACTTCTTCTTTTTGATTTTGATATTCGGGCCACAATGTATAGGAAAAAGCCAGCCATTGTAAAGAGGAAGGTCGAATATGTAAGATGTGACTTGACTAAAAAAGAAGACTGTCAGAAGGTGTCCAAAGACGTGGATTATGTTTTTATGTGCGCGGCCAATACCTCCGGGGCGGCGGTTATGGAGAAAACGCCGCTGGTGCATGTTACACCTAATGTCCTGATGAACACATTATTGTTAGAAGCCGCTTATGAAGCAGGGGTTAAAAAGTTTTTGTTTATTAGCAGTAATACGGTGTATCCAGTAACGGAGCATCCGGTAAAAGAAGAGGAGATGATGCAGGGAGAGTTGTTTGAGAAGTATTTCTGTGTTGGTTGGATGAAAAGATTTACAGAAATTCTTTGCCAGATGTATGCAGAAAAAATAAAAAAACCGATGAAAACGATTGTTGTAAGACCCGCAAATATATACGGGCCGTATGACGATTTTAAGTGGGAAACCTCTCATGTGATCCCGGCCTTGATACGTAAAGTGGTAGAAAGGCAGGCACCTCTTGAAGTATGGGGTGACGGCACTGATATAAAAGAATTCATCTATATTGATGATTTTATCGAAGGGGTGCTGTTGGCAATGGAAAAAATTGAGGAATTTAGCCCTATTAATATAGCGGCCGGCAGGCCAATCAGTATAAAAGAGGCTCTCCAGAGTATACTTAAAGCCGGTGATTATAAAGATGCAGAAATTATTTTTGATACTTCTAAACCGACAATGATTTCCAAACGTTTAATTGATACTTCTAAAGCAAAGAAGCTTCTGGGATTCGAAGCAAAAATTTCGTTTGAAGAAGGCATAAAAAGAACTATCGATTGGTATAAAGGGACAGTTAAAAATAAAACTTAAAGGGAGATGATAGAAATGATTATTAGCCGAACACCTTTTCGCATATCTTTTTTTGGCGGGGGAACGGATTATCCTGATTGGTACCGGGAACATTCCGGGGCAGTTTTATCTACCAGTATTGATAAGTATTGCTATATCAGTTGCCGTCTCCTGCCTCCCTTTTTTGATTATAGATACCGAATTGTCTATACTCAACGGGAAGAGGCTAATAAAATATCTGAAATTGAACATCCGGCAGTAAGGGAAACCCTTAATTTTTTAAAAGAAAAGCAGGGCTTACATATACATCATGACGGAGATTTACCGGCCAGGACCGGACTTGGTTCTAGTTCCACATTTACCGTCGGACTGCTTAATGCGCTTTATGCCTTGAGAGGAAAGATGATTTCTAAAAAGCAGCTGACTCTGGACGCCATTCATATAGAGCAGGATTTGATTAAAGAGCATGTTGGTTCGCAGGATCAGACTATTGCCGCTTTTGGCGGATTTAATAAAATTGAATTCACCAGGGATAATATCGAAGTTCATCCCATAACCCTGGAAGGCAGCAAAATAGATTTTTTTCAGAGGCATATAATGATGTATTTTACCGGTTTTTCCAGAATTTCATCAGAGGTAGCCAAACATCAGATCAAAGCCATACCGGATAAACGGAAGGAATTAAAAACAATGTATGAAATGGTGAAAGAGGCGGTGAATATACTTAATAACAATCATCAGTCTTTCGATGCTTTTGGGAAACTTTTGCATGAAAGCTGGAAGCTAAAGAGGAGTTTGACCGATAAGATATCTACCTCATCTATAGACCAGATATATGAGGCAGCCAGAAGCTCAGGTGCTTTAGGTGGAAAACTACTGGGTGCCGGGGGCGGCGGTTTTATGGTCTTTTTTGTAAGGCCCGAACTTCAGACGAAAATTAGGGAAAAACTAAATAAATTGCTTTATGTCCCTGTCAGGTTTGAACGGCTGGGAAGTCAGATAGTTTATTACCGGCCTGACTACAATTTTTGATTCATATATGGATAGCCGATTGCAAAGTATAGATGTAGTTATCCTCTGCGGAGGGTTAGGAAAAAGATTAAGACCGGTGGTGGATGGCCGCCCAAAATCCATGGCTGATGTTAATCGCCGTCCTTTTTTAAATGTTCTGTTGCAATATATAAATTCTTATGGATTTAAAAGGGCTGTTTTATGCACCGGTTATATGGGCGGAATAATTAGAGAATATTATCAAAAAAACTCAACTTCCTTAAAGATAGTATATTCTGAAGAAAAAGAGCCATTAGGTACCGGCGGTGCGCTGAAAAAATCAGAGCCCTTGATAAAAAGCAAAACTTTTTTAGT
>CAZDME010000068.1:0-5936 GCA_964506785.1 uncultured bacterium
CGTTCGGGGGATGTTGCCCCGTACGAAATTAGGGAATAAACTCATAAAGAAATTGAAGGTTTACCGCGGTTCGAATCATCCTCATCAGTCGCAAAATCCAGAGCTGATTAAATTATAACGGTAGGATTCAAAATGGCTAAAGGCGATAATGGATATTTTTGGGGCACCGGAAGGCGAAAAAAATCAGTTGCCCAGGTAAGACTTTCGGCCGGAGAAGGAAAGATTTCCGTCAATGCTTCTCTTTTAGAAAAATATTTTCCTAAAGAAATACAGCAGATAATTGTCACACAACCTTTAAAAGTAACCGAAACCTTGAATAAGGTTGATTTACTGATCAGGGTTAAAGGCGGCGGTAAATCCGGTCAGGCCGGGGCTATTCGCCACGGCCTTGCCCGGGCATTGATGGCTTTTAATGAATCCTTTCGTTCTCCGCTTAAGAAAGCCGGGTATCTTACCCGTGACCCCCGTATGAAAGAGAGAAAAAAATACGGGCAGCCTGGCGCCCGCAAGAAATTCCAATTTTCTAAGAGATGATTCGACCCCGTTAGAGACAGGTTGCCTTCAGGTGACCGCAGGACAACCCCAGCCTTTGGACTGAACTTTTCAATCGTTCACCTTCTTAGTTATAATCTAACCTCTGGTTTTATCTCGATCGGGATTACCGATATCTCTTAAGCCTTTCTTTGTCTAATATGTTTAGCTCTCCCGTATTTATATCCAATAAACGTATCGAGTTAAAAGCTTCAAATTGATAGACCTCGATTACCCGGGCAATCGTCTTAAGGACAAAAGGAATTATTTTGGTATTGCCCTGGCTGGCGGCCAGAATAAAGATAAATTCATCCCCTTCTTTATATTTCCCGACTAACTCTACCTTCCCCGGGAATTTTACTTTCAGTCTTTGCCTGATTTGTTTAACCAGGAAATCCGGCCAGGCAACCTCTTCAAACCTTTTCATGCCGGACAAATCCTCCTTATTATATTTTTTTAAATCGAATATTCGGCGTATGCCCAGCTCTCCCGGGGCAAAACTTCCCAGCCAGGCTTTCTTCAGGTCCTTGACGCAGCCGATAAACGATAATTCAACTCTTTCTTCTTCCTTCGCTAGTTTTATCAAATAGAAATCTATGTCGATATCGGAATTGAATAAAACCCGGCCGACAGAAAAAACCAATCCGTTTAAATCTTTCTGCTTTTGCGGGTTAATATTTAATTTCCCGGAGTCATCGATTGAAAAAAAATGCTCTGCCGGCGCCAAGACGCACATAGTTCGATTTACCTTTTTTGCCTCGACTTCCGTATTGTATTGTTTCTGGCAGATTGTTTTGATGGCGTCAATGACTTTTTCTTTAGGATAGGTGGGGGCGCAGCTGGATAATAAGATAGGGGTAAAAAGGATGATTATAATCTGGGTTGGGGAGAATTTACTTTTTGTTGGATTTGTTTTTTTTCTTCGAATTATTGTAGGCAAGTTTTCCCTGTCTGGCAAGTTGTTGGTGGCTTTTCCCGTATTCGCTGAAAATACCATCTATCTCGTCATATTCTAATTCATCTTTTTTAATCAATTCCTGGGCAAATCGTTCGAATATATCTGTTTCCCGGCGGAGGAGTTCTTCCACTTCTTTGGCGCATTCTTTAATGATTTGATTTGTTTCTTTGTTAAGCTGTTCTCTTAGCTTATCCGAGATTTCTCCTTCGGGAATAGCGGTGAAATCTCCCATAAAGCCGTTGCCGCCCATGCCGTATCGCCAGACCATGTTGTGAGCCAGGAGCGTCGCCTCGCGAAAATCAGAGCTTACCCCGTCGGAAGTAACCCCGAATTTATTCTTTTCCGCCAGGTATCCTCCCAGGCTTACCTTAATATTGGCTAGAATTCTTTCCCGGGAAGAGGTAAAAATTTCTTCGCGGGGAATATGATGGACCATGCCTAATGCTCCGCGGCGGGAAATAATCGAAGCTTTAAAAACGTCGTCAGTGGGATGGAGAATATAAAGGACCAGGAGATGTCCGGCTTCATGATAAGCGACCATCTCTTTTTCCTGCGGAGTCATTTTTTTGGATTTGTGCTTAATCCCCATTTCGATTCGTTCCAGGGCTTCGCTGATATCCTTAAGGGAAACCATCTCTTTTTTGTTGCGGGTAGCGATTAAAGCGGACTCTTTAACGATATTCTCTATATCGGCCGGAGTTTTATATACGGTACGTCGGGATAGACGGGCAATATCAATTTCAGGATCGTATTTTACCTTACCTAAATAAAAGGAGAAGAGTTTTTCCCGGTCGGCTAAGCTGGGACGGCCGATATAAATTTTTCGGTCGAATCTTCCTGGCCTTAACAGGGCTTCATCCAAACTTTTTTCCGGGGCGTTGGTGGCTCCAATAAGGATAATATTTTCTTCCTTTTGTTTCAAGCCGTCCATTTCTACCAAAAGCTGGTTTAGGGTGGAATCGGTTTCTTGGCTGCCACCCCAGCTGTAAAGGCTGCGGTGCCGGCCGATAGCGTCAATCTCATCGATAAAAATCATGCAGGCCCCGTAGCCATAGGCCAAGCGGCGGGATTTTTTAAAGGTTTTTCTCACCCGGCTGGCGCCTACTCCGACGAAAACCTCGACAAATTCACTGGCTGACATGGAAATAAAAGGGATCCCGCATTCAGTGGCAATGGCTTTGGCCATATAGGTTTTTCCGCATCCGGGAGGGCCGACCAGTAAAATGCCGCGCAGGATTTTGCCGCCGATTTTCTTAATCCGGGTGCGGTCTTTGATTAATTCGACGATTTCCCGGGCTTCTTCTTTGGCTTCTTCCAGGCCGATGACATCGGAAAAAGGGATATTGACATTTTCTCCTTTTATCTTCTGCTGTTTAATCCGGGTAAAGCCGCCGTGAAGAATAAGCCAGTACATGGTGACAAAGGCAGCAGCGGTTATCAATCCCAGGATGATATGCATGGGGATGATTGCCAGCATATAGTTCTGGGCGTAAGAATCGAGAGAAACAAGGCCGCGGACCAGCCAGAAAAGCAGGGAGGCAACTATACTGAAGATAACCACCTTCAGCCAGTTATTCAGGAAAAACATTCTGATTCTGCGGGTTTTATAAGAATTATGCTGGCTCATTTATCACCAGGTTGATTCTACCATATTTTGGCTTCATTGTCAAATAGCCTTCCAGTAAGGTATACATGGTAAATATCACTTTTCGCTTGTGTTCGCCTTAAATTTATGCTATATTTAACCCGCCGCATTGTGCGCAAATAAGCATAAAAACGGACTTATCGATAACTTTATCCGGTATTTTTTTGAGCCGTAAATGGCGAAGGTCGGTTTTTCAATGGACTCGATAACGAAATGAAAACTAAAAGGAGATAGAAATGAAAAAGAAGATTCATCCTGCGTATAAGGAAACGACTATTACGTGTGCCTGCGGGGAGATTATTCCCATTCGTGCGACCAAGCAGAATATGAGGGTGGAAATTTGTTCCAAGTGTCATCCTCTTTTTACCGGGAAACAGAAACTTTTGGATACTGCCGGGCGCGTTGAACGTTTTGAACAGCGATATGCCAAAAAGAAGGTGAATTCCCAATTGAAAGAGAAAAAGGAGCGAAAGGAGAAATGAAAGTTAGGTTAGTTAGCCATACGCCCAAGCCGCTTAAATTGATCTATGTTGCGGCTAAAACCTGCGCTTCGGAACTATCCCCTCAGGAGATTTGGGATCATCCTGTCCAGAGAGAAACTATGATTAAATTTATTGAGGAGATTCTCATGGCCGGACACTTGTCGGTTACCGAACATGTCTCTTTTACCTGGGCTATTTCCGGGGTTAGCCGGGCTTGTACCCATCAGTTAGTCCGGAGCCGCCTGGCTAGTTTCAGCCAACAAAGTCAGCGCTATGTTACTTTTGGAGAAACCTTAGGCTATGCTATCCCGGGGACAATAAAAAAGAAGCGTCACAAAGCTCTTATTCCATATCTGGAGACAGTGGAGAGAAGCCGGCATCTCTATTTACAATTAGTCAAAGCAGGCGTATCCCCGGAAGATGCCCGTTACCTTTTGCCTAATGCCGCTTTTACCAATATTGTCATCACTATGAATTTTCGTGAACTTCTGCACAGTGCTTCTTTGCGTTTATGCCAGCGGGCACAATGGGAAATCAGAGCGCTTTTTAAAGAAATGAAAAAGGAAATTAGCCAGATTGAGCCTTTTCTCGGAAAAAAACTAATCCCCAAGTGCCAGATTTTAGGCTATTGTACCGAGCCAAAATCTTGTGGTTTAATGCCTAAAAGAAGAATAAAAAAAGTTAAAGAGAAAAAAACCAAAAAATAATGCTGACTGGAAAAGATTTAGAAAAAATAAAAAAGATAGAGGAACGTTCTCTAAAGCTCGAAAAGCTTTTAGCCGAACCTGAAATTTTAAGGCAGCCGCAGAAATACCGCCAGCTTTCTAAAGAGTTTTCGGAAAGCCGGCCGCTGGTTGCGAAGATCCGGCTTTTGGAAAAATTAGATGAGGAGTTAAAAGGAACTGAGGAACTTCTTCAAAACCGGGATAGAGAAATGGTTAATTTAGCCAAATCAGAAATGGCCGAGATAAGAGAAAAAAAAGAAAAATTACTGGGAGATATAATGTTTTGTCTGAATCCTCCCGACCCGGATGCTAAGCGAAATGTCATTATGGAAATACGCGCCGGCACCGGTGGCGAAGAAGCCTGTCTTTTTGCGGCTGATCTCTTTCGGATGTATAGTAAATTTGCCGAGAAAAAAAACTGGCGCATAGAGGTAATGAATACTAATTTTACTGGCAAAGGGGGAATAAAAGAAATTATTTTTGCCCTTGAGGGTGAAGGGGTCTATGGTTCGCTTCGCTATGAAAGCGGTATTCATCGAGTTCAAAGAGTGCCGCTAACTGAATCGAGCGGCCGTATTCATACCTCGGCAGCCACCGTGGTTGTTTTTACGGAAATAGAAGAAAAAGAAATGGATATTGAAACTAAAGATATCCGTGTCGATGTTTATCGTTCTTCTGGACATGGCGGGCAAAGTGTCAATACTACCGATTCAGCGGTGCGGATTACGCATGTTCCTTCGGGAATGGTAGTTACTTGTCAGGATGAACGTTCTCAGTATAAAAATAAAGTCAAGGCCCTTCGGGTGCTTCGGGCGAGATTGACCCAGCAGATAAAAGAAAAAAAACAAAAAGAAATTTCAGCGATGAGAAAAAACCAAGTCGGTTCGGGTGACCGCAGTGAAAAAATCCGCACTTATAATTTTCCGCAGAATCGTCTGACTGACCATCGTTTCAACCTGACTTTTTACCGCCTAAACGATATTTTAAATGGCGATTTGGACGAGCTTTTTCAAGCGATGCAGAAGGCTAAGACGGCCTAAATTCCTTAGTCCAATCTTCACCGTGCGGCAAACATGACACCGAAGATACCTGGCGCTAAAGGGAGTGACGTTAGAGGTTTATATGATTAATGTAATAAATTGGGCCGCGAACTATTTAGCGGGTAATAATCCTGTTCCTTCCAGAGCCGAGGCGGAATTTCTGCTCAGCGGTTTTTTAGATTGCCCTACGATAGATCTATACTTAAATAGAAACGGCCTGGATAAAAAACAAAAAGAAGCTTTTCGGACCTTGGTTGAGGAAAGAAAAAAGGGAGTTCCTCGGCAAATTTTATTGGGGCGGACCCAGTTTATGGATTGGACCTTTTTAGTGCAAAAAGGAGTTTTTATCCCCCGTCCAGAAACGGAAATTTTAGTCGAAACCGCTTTCCAGATTATCGAACGATTTCCTTTAACTCCGGGTGAGAGAATTTTAGATTTAGGCACCGGTTCAGGAATTATTGCCATAAGCCTGCTAAAGATGTTCCCTGGGGTTAAAGTTTATGCTACGGATATATCTGAACGAGCCCTTTCTCTGGCAGAGAAAAATGCCAAAGT
>CAZDME010000069.1:0-5874 GCA_964506785.1 uncultured bacterium
AGGCGTTTCTTTATTTTGGGAATATTTTATGGATTAGCCTGGTGGACAAATTTTCAGAGCATCTATTTTATCTTAACCAGCCTAATTTTTATTTTCCTGCGAAAAAAACGCATATTTTTTACTCAAAGATTCTTAATGCTGGTTTTAGGGATTTTAATCGGCGGCAGCCCTTTATGGTATTATTGCTTTACCCATGGGTTCGGTTTATTTCAGGCGGTAGGCGCAAATAAATTTGTTGATATCGGATTATCGTTCAGAAATTTCATTATAATCGGCCTCCCGGAAATTTTTGGGGTGATAAAGTCACAGCCGCGGACAGTTTTTCTCCCGTTTATATCCCAGGCCTTATTGGGCATTTATCTGTTCGCCTTTTTATATGTTGTGAAAGAGCGCTGGAGGGGATTGCTTTATTTAGGCAGGCTTTCTCTTAGAAAAAGCAACGGAATGGAGATGTTTATCGTTTTCTTTATCCTTTTTGCCTTAATCTATATCCTGAGCGGTTATGCCCTTATTAATACCCGCAGGTATCTGTTGACTTTATATTCAGGGGTGCCGATTTCTCTCGCTTATTTTCTCAACCGGTTTGGCCAGAAACATAAAAAACTTTCCATTTTCTTTTTAGCTATTATCCTTGCCGCCAATCTCCAGCAGAATATTATCTCTATCGATATTTTTGATAAAGGCAAAAGAGACTTATTCTTCCTGACTCAAAAAACCCAAAAAGAAGCATTTTCATTTTTAGAAAAAAAAGGAATTAAGCATGTTTACGTAAATGATTACTGGAGAAGCTATCAGTATACCTTTGATGCCGGAGAGAAAATCATCTTTACGGAGTGGAATCCCAGCCGTTACCCGCCATATTTTGAAGCTGCTCAAAGGAGTAAAAATGCGGCGTTTTATTTTCCGGGAGATGAAAAAAACTTTCTTCAACTGCTTAAAAATATCGGGACAGAATCGTATAAGAGGAAATATATCGGCGGAGCAACCTTATTTTACGACTTCGGGCCTTTCAAAAGAAATTACGAAGAAATAGATTTGTCTAAAGCAAAAGCCTTCTCTAATTATAACCAGGGTGAAGTTAATCAAGCTCTGGACGGAAATATGACGACACGCTGGACGACAAAAACTGCCCAGATACCAGGAATGTATTTTGAATTGGATTTAGGCAAGACCGAAGAGGTTGGCCGCTTAATGGTAGAGTTGGACGGTTCAGCCCACGATTATCCCTGCGGTTATGTCCTGTCTACTTCCTTAAACGGGAAAGTCTGGCAGGATGTCGTAGTTTCCAGGATAAATTGGGGCGCTTTTTATTATGGCGAGTTCCATCCGATTGTTGATGGAAAAGAGGCAAAATTAGAAATTTGTTTTGAACCGCATTTAGCTAGATTTGTAAGGCTAACTCAAACCGGAGAGAATCATGTTTGGTGGTGGTCAATGCATGAAGTTAACTTATACGGACCGGAACCGAAGGAAAAATCTAGGTGAAAAACGATAGACTGAAAATTGGCGTAATAATTCTCTTTTTTTTCTGCCTGAGTTTAACCATTACTTACCCCTTGCTTTTTTATTTTAATCAGGGTATTCCTTATACCCGGACAGCGGTTAAAGGTGAGGAAATCTCTCCTTTACGGCAGGGAGACCACCTTCAGCTTTATTATCATTTCTGGCTGGCTAAGGACGCCCTTAAGGAGGAATATCCATTCTTTCTCGACCCTTATGAATTTAGTGTCGAAGGCATCAAGATATTTACGGTCAGGCGTTTTCCTCTTTCTATCCTTTTTGTCATCTTTTCAGTTTTCGGAGGGGCTTTTGCCTATAATGCCGTTCTTATTCTTTCTGTAATTTTCTCCGGGGCGACGATGTTTCTTTTGGCCAAACTTTATCTAAAAAGTGATTTTCCTTCTTTTATGGCTGGTTTAATTTTTGCCCTTTCGCCCTTTGGCCTTTCCCAGCTTTTGGGCGGGCATACCAATGGCTTTCTCTGGGGGCTGGTGCCCCTGGCCATTTTTTCTCTGGAAAGGCTTTTCTCTGAAAGAAAAATAAGATTTGGAATTCTATACGGATTTTGCCTTTTTAGTTTTGCCTTGATAGAATACCACCTTCTTTACTATCTTACCCTTTTTACCCTGACGATGCTTCCGGTAAGAACTATTACCAGTTTGGCAAAATGGAAAAGGGCCAATTTTAATTTAAAAAGGGCTCTTCTGAAAACCTGGGTGCCGATATTTTTATCTTTATTTATTATTTTTCTCTTTGTCCTCTTTTTGAAACATATTGAAATTAGTTCTTCTATTGCCCAGAAGGGGAGGAATATTTCGGAGGTAAAACTTTATTCCCCGGCAGTCAAAGATTTGTTTCGGCGGACAAATTTTAATGGCGAAAAAAATATTTATTTAGGAATAACCGCTTCGGTTCTAGCCTTTTTAGGATTGGTTCTCAACCTGGGCCGGCCGGGAAAGGATAGAAAATGCTATGAGGAGAAAATCAACCTTCTTTTTTTTGCCGGCGGATTGGGGATAACCGCTATCTTGGCCACGGGAACAAGCTTAAACAATATTTTCCCGCTTTACAAATTTTTATATAAATTTTTCCCGTATTTTAATTACCCCCGAGTTCCCGGGCGGATAATTATTGTAAGTTTTCTATGCCTGGCGATATTGGGCGGTTATGGAGTCAGAGAAATTATTAATTTGTTTTCCCGGATTAAAAAGGGAAAGGGGAGGGAAATAATAAAAATTGCAATTTCTTCCATTATCTTTCTGGGGGTCTTTTTTGACTATAATTCCGGAACCCGGGTGGGTATAAGCCTGATGGATGGAAAAAACAGAATTTACGAAATCATAAAGGAAAATGCCGGGGATAAAAAGGTTTTGGAATTACCTCTCTGGCCGGGGGATACGGCCTGGTCTTCGGTTTATCTATATTACGTAACCCTGACCCGGGCAAGAATTATTAACGGCTATTATCCTTTGGTGCCCCAGGAGTATCTGGAGAGAATATTTTATCCTTTAATCAGTTTGAATTTAGGCGACATAACGGAACTCGAATACGGCCTTTTAAAAAAACTCAAGGTCAAATATGTTATCATGCATGAAGATGCCTTTCCTCAAAAGGTAAGTCATTTCCGTTCTACTTATTCAGTTAGGAGGCTGACGCAGTCGCCTTATCTAAGGTTTATTACCCGAGATAAACTTGTCTGGCTTTTCGAATTAAGGGATAAGCCAGTTTTTAAAAAAGCTGGCCCTCAGTTAAGATGGGTAAGCGGGGTGGTAAAAAGAGCTGACCAGTTTCATCACCGGATTGGACGCCTTATTGACGATCCAGAGGCGGAAAATGGCCAGGCCCTTTTCGCCTCTGAAGAATCCGATCCGCCAGGATACCTGCTTTTTGGCCGGCAGCAGGTTTTTCCCCGGAGTAGCTATAAAATTATTTTTCACCTCAAAACAGGAAATAATACTTTCAGTGAGCCAATAGCTGTTTTGGATATTTGTACCAGAGGAGGAAAGGATAAATTGGTTGAAAAAGAAATAAAAGGGACGGATTTTAAAGAAGCCGGGAAGTATCAGGATTTTGTGCTTGATTTTAATCAAAAAGAACCAATTTTTCCTGAATTCCGCCTGAATTTTTTAAAGAAAGCCGACCTCTGGGTTGATTATGTTTATATTTTATTCGCCGGAGAGAAGGAGCTTCTCTATTCTTATCAAGCCGGAGAGCTTTATTACCGGGGGCTATTGGTGGAAGATGAGGATACCTTAGCCGGTAAGGCGGTTTTATTTTCTCCTGGTTTTACCCGGGATAAAGAGGTGCTTTACGGGCCTTACCGGCGTTACCCAAAGGGTAATTATCAAATATTTTTCCGTTTAAAAACAGACCAATTGACCGATTTGCCTCTGGCTGCCCTGGAAGTAGCCAGCGATTCCGGGAGAGAGAAGATTGCCGAGTGCCTAATTAAAAGCTCTGATTTTAAAGAGCAGGGAGAGTATCAAGAATTTTCTTTCCCTTTTGAATTAGAGAAGGAGAAAATCGTTGAATTCCGGATTATTTATCCGGATAAAACCGAAGCGCCTAAGAAGGTTTTCCAAAACAGAGGAAAACTCTGGGTAGATACGGTTAGACTTGAACCAATAAAGTAGCTCATAGCTGATGGCTGATAGTTAAGAAGAAAACTAAGAGCAAAGAGCGATGAGCGAAGAGCCAAGAGCTATGAAGTATATTTAGTGAACAAACTGCCATGATGAAAAAAGTCTTACTATCTTCAGCGAAAATTATATTTAGTATAGCTCTGGTGTGGTATATCGTCAACAAAGTAGATGTCAAACAAGTCTGGGTAAGCTTCAAATCAGTTAATATTTTCTGGCTGGCCGTTGCCTACCTGGTTCATCTGATCGATTATCCCATCAGTACTTTTCGCTGGAAGCTTCTTCTTGATGCCCAGGGAATAAGGCTTCCTTATCGAAGGCTTTTAGGTTCTTATTTTGTCGGCACCTTTTTTACCACTTTTTTACCCACCGGTATCGGGGGAGATATGATTCGGGCCTATGACACCATTCGCTGGAGCAAAACAGCTATCAAGCCCATTATGGTTATTTTTGTCGAACGCCTCTCGGGCCTTTTCGTTCTAATGTCCATTGCCGCCTCTATTTTATTATTTTCCGGGGTAGAGGTAAAAGAGACTTCTTTTTTAATATGGATTTGCGCCGTATTTTTTGTTTTAATGGCTCTTTTTCTCTTGGTTCTCTTATGGGCGCCACTGGCCCGTATTTCCGGACGGATTTTTAATTTACCGGGACTGAATATTCTTAAGAAATGGATTAAAGAAATGTATGAGGCTTTATATCTCTATCGCCATAAAACTAAATATCTCGGCTGGGTACTTTTGGCGGCGACACTTTTACAAATAGTAGTTGTTCTTCATTACTACCTGATTGGTTTTGCCTTGGGAATTCCTGTTCCCCTTATAGTTTACTTCTTAATTATCCCGGTAATTTCTTTGCTTTTGACACTGCCGGTAACTATAAGCGGTATCGGGGTAAGAGAAAGCGCTTATGTTTTCTTTTTCAGCGCCTATGGGGTGCTTAACGCCTCGGCTCTGGCCCTTGCCTGGCTCTCGTTCAGTTTTGTAATTTTGACGGCGATAATCGGTGCGGTGGTATATACGGTGAGAAAATAATTTGTTTTATGGGGAAAGATAAAGATGTCTGGCATTTGCGGAATAATTAATCAGGCTGGCAATGTAAGGGACGAAAGGGAGCACCTGGAGAAGATGCTTGAGTCTCTTCGCCGCCGCGGCCCGGACGAAAGGGAGATATACCTTAAAGAAAGTGCCGGCCTGGGAGTTTGCCGGTTGGCGACTATTGATTTGGTTAGCGGAAAACAGCCGATTTTTAGCCAGCGGGGAGATATTGTTTTAATTTGTGACGGTGAAATCTATAATTTTAAAAAGTTAAAGAGTGAACTCGAAAAGAAGGGCTGCCGGTTTAGAACTTCTTCCGATTTAGAGGTTATTGTCCATCTTTACGAGGAAAGGGGGATAGATTTTCTTGAAAGTTTAAGAGGGGTTTTTTCTCTGGCTCTCTGGGACAGAAGAAAAGAAATTTTCTGTCTGGCCCGGGATAGAATTGGGGTTAAGCCGCTTTATTATTTTAACCAGGGCAATAAGTTGATTTTTGCCAGTTTACCCCGGGCCATCATTGCCCACCCGGAAGTTCCTAGAAGTCTGGACTTATCTTCATTAGATTGTTACCTGACTTTTGAATATCTAATCGGCGAACAAAGTATCTTTAAAGATGTTAAACGGTTATTACCCGGCCATTACCTTTTATTTAAAAAAGGAAAGTTAGAGGTTAAATCATATTGGCAGCTGAATTTTCGATA
>CAZDME010000070.1:0-5751 GCA_964506785.1 uncultured bacterium
TTGACACTATTAAAGTTTAACTTCCTGAATTTTACTAGAGTCTAAAATAAATTTCAAAGTTTTATTTTGCCGGAGGTGCTCAATAAAACCTCCGTCGGACTCCTCCAGGGTATCCTTTTTATTCGAATATCGATTTATTTTCTTTAATTCTTCCCGGGCCTCTTCCGGGCTTACAATAATATTCTCCTTCTCAGCAATTGCCTCTAAGATTAAGGCCAGTTTCACCTCATCTCCGGCTTTTTTCTCTGCCTCTTCATTGAGCTTTTTCTCCTCTTCTTTTATTTTCTGCTCACTAAAACCGAGCTCTTTCAAACGATGCAAGGTATACTCCAGGAGAATCCCTTTCCTCCTTTCGACTAAAGAATAAGGCAGGGGAAAATCGGTTGACTCAAGCAATTGCTTAATTACTTCATCCTTTGTCTTTCTCTCAGACTCGGAATCTTTCCAATTCTTTAGACGTTTCTTTATTTTCTCTTTCAAATCGAGGAGATCACGGCAATCTTTGATGCGCCGGGCCAATTCGTCATTTATCGCAGGCAGCTTTTTTTCTCTGATTTCTTTCAGGGTAATATGAAAACCGGCTTTTTTGTTTTGAAACTCCGGAGAAGGATAGTCAGCGGGGAGATTAATCTCGAGTATTCTTTTTTCATTGATTTTCAGCCCGAAAAGCTCCTTGTCAGACCCGGGTCCAAAAAAATCCTTTCCTATTTCGAGATTTAAATCTTTATTTTTCCCTCCGGGGATAAGTTTACCTTCAACATACATTTCTAAATCTACGATAGCCAAGTCTCCTTTTTGCAAAGGCCGGGTATCTATTGAATTAAAAGTGGCCATCTTTTCCTGGACATTTTTAATTTCATTATCCAATTCGGATTCAGTAATTTCAAAAATCTCCTTTTTCGCTTTCAGCCCTTTATAGTGACCTAATTTTATCTCCGGACGCACCTCTACCTTAGCTTCGAAAATAAGCGGAGCGGACGGTTTCCAATTTACCTGAGAAATTTCCGGATCCCCCACCGGCCAAAGATGCGTCTCCTTCAAAGCAGCGACATAGTTAGAAGGGATTATATTCTTAAGCAGTTCATCTTCGATATCTTTCCCATAACGGCTTAAAAGCAATTCCCGCGGAACTTTTCCCAATCTGAAACCAGGCAGGGCGGCATTTTTTTGAAAGCGGTTTAAAACTTTTTCGAATTCCTCCTGCATGGTTGTTTCGGAAACCTCTACCTTCAAGATTCTCTGACAGGCGTCAATTTTTTTAATCTGAGTTTTCATTTCCTAAACCTGATAGTTTTGGAGCGGGTGATGGGATTCGAACCCACGACATCTACCTTGGCAAGGTAGCGCTCTACCGCTAAGCTACACCCGCTTTCTCGTCGGAATATGGTGCGGACGGGGAGACTTGAACTCCCACCCCTCATCGGGACTAGATCCTAAATCTAGCGCCTATGCCAATTCGGCTACGTCCGCATCCGTATTGAACGGAATACGGCTCTGGTGCCCGCACAAGGAATCGAACCTTGAACCTCGCGCTTAAGAGGCGCTTGCTCTGCCAGATTGAGCTATGCGGGCGGAACCTTGATTTTATCAATTTATATTTTAAAAATCAACTAAATAAACCGCAAAAAAACCTTGTTATTTAATAAAAGCTTACGAGCTATGAGCCAAAGGCTATATCTCGCCGACGATTTCTTCAACAATATCTTCTAAAGTAACTATGCCCAGGGGTTTTTGGGACCGGTTTACGACTAATGCCATCGTCTGCCTTTCTTTTCTCAATTGAGAAAGCAGGCGGTCTATGGATGTATCCTCTAAAACCGGCAAAATCGGGCGGACAAAATCACCTAATCTGGTTTTATTCCCATCCGTCTCATAGAGTAAATCATAAATGTTAGTTAAACCGACTATATTGCTGCCTTTCCCTTGAAACACAGGATAGCGAGAAAATCTTTTTACCCCGGCAAGCTCTTTTACTTTTGATAAAGAAGTGTTTACCTCAATGGAGGTCACATCGGATAAATCCACCATTATATCTCTCACCAGAGTAGTGCCAAAATCAAAAACCTGATAAATCATCTTTCGCTCATCCGGTTCCACTACTCCTTCTCTGGCACTTTCTTCCACTAAAAATTTTAACTCCTCCTTGGTAACAAAAGGGCTTTTGGTTGTTTTTTTGCCTCCAAACGGCTTGAGAATCAAACGGGGAAATAAATTAATCGTTTTAACCAGAGGGGAAAGCAGAATAAACGACCCCTTAAGAACGGGAAAAATTGCCAGGATTATCCGGTCAGCATGCTGGCGGAATAAACTTTTAGGAATAATTTCGCTAAAAACAAGAATCAAAGGAGTAAGGATGATTGTGCTAATTAAAGCTCCCCGGGCGGCAAAATATTTAATTGCCCAGGAAGTTGCCAGGGCTGAAGCAACAATAACCGAAACATTGGTTCCAACCAAAGTGCTGCTTAAAAAATATTCGGGGTTTTTCAGAAATCCCTGTAATAATAGCGCTTTCTTTACTTTAGAATCAACCAAGCTTCTAAGACGCAACCTGTTCAAGGAAATAATTCCTGTCTCCACTCCAGAAAAAAATCCAGCAAATATAATGCAAAAAAAGACTGCTGTCAGGTAGCCAAAGGTTTCCATGCTATTTTATCTCCAGAAGAATTTTTCTAATTCTATTTTTCCCCATTTTTTTAATAGTAAAGGAAAAGTTTTTAAAAATAACTTTTTCATCCCTTTTGGGCATCCGCCCGAAAAGGGAAAATACGAATCCACCGATAGTATCGGCTTCATCTTCAGGTAAGTTTAAATTCAAGCGGCGGTTAATTCTGGAAAGCTCTAATTTACCGTCCAAAACTGCCGAGTTACTATCAATAATTTCGATTAGTTTTTCCCGAGGCTCAAATTCGTCCTGTATCTCGCCGACAATTTCTTCAAGGATATCTTCCAGGGTAACCAGCCCGGCGGTCCCCCCGTATTCATCGACTACAATGGCTATTCGTAAATTTTGTTTCTGAAATTCCTTAAGTAATTCATCGATTTTTTTAGTTTCCGGGATAAAAACCGCCGGTTCCATTAAACCGGCAATATCCTTCTTTTCAGAAAGAAGATAATCTTTGGTATGGATAATGCCGGCAATATCATCCAATTTTTTCCGGTAAACCGGCAGGCGAGCGTGTTTTGCCTCCCGCATTAAGTTGATTACGCTTTCCGAAGGGCTATTTATCTCCAAAGCAACCATATCAACCCGGGGAACCATAATTTCGCTCGCCTCGGTATCTCCAAATTCAAAAACGCTGTAAATCATTGCCTCCTCGGTTGCTTTTACTACCCCTTCCCTTTTACCAATCTTAATCAGATTCTGAAGTTCTTTTTCTGTCAGATAAGGTTTTTTGAAAGAAGCCGTCCCGCCTAAACGGGAGATAAAAAAATCGGTAACATTTTTTAAAATATTTCGAATAGGAAGAAAAATCTTAACAAAAAATTTAATCGGGTAAGCTGTTTCTAAAGATATCCGTTCCGCCTGCTGGACGGCATAGGTTTTAGGGGTTATCTCGCCAAAAACGATAATACCGAAAGTCATCAAAGCAATGGCAAAGCTAATCCCTATTTCCCCAAAAACTTTAATTGCCATCAAGGTAGCCAGGGAAGTAGCGGCGACATTAACGAGCATATTGCCAATGAGAATGGTGGTTAAAAGCTGATAGGGTTGAGTTAAAAGTGAGTTTATAAGCGCTCCCCGGTGGGCAAATTTCCTCTGCAGACGATGGAGCTGCAATTTACTTAAGGAAAAAAAAGCTGTCTCGGAGCCGGAAAAAAAGGCAGAAAGGCAGAGTAGTAGAAAAAGCAGCACCAGGCGGATTGATAATATTGACAATTAAATCCCTCTATTTTTTATGGCACGTCATGTTAGAAATCTATTCCGCAAATCAGCTCTATGGGAAGTAGTAAGTAAAACTTACTTTCTATCTCTAAGATGGCACGCCCGGAGGGGCTCGAACCCCCGACCTCTAGCTTCGAAGGCTATCGCTCTGTCCAACTGAGCTACGGGCGCACAGTGTTTATTGTACCAAGATTGAGAATACTAATCAAGCAGGGCCTTTGGGTTTTAAATCATAGCTCCCGGCTGACCTTTCGATTTTGCTCAGGGCAGGTGGCTCATAGTAATTGTGTAATGTGTGATGTGTAATGTAAAAAAGCTAAGAGCTAAAAGCAAAGAGCCAAAATGGCTGATAGCTCATCGCTGATGGCTCTTAGACTATCCTTTATTTTAAAGCTAATCCTTTGATTACCTTATGAGTAAGGCCTTCCCTGAGTTCTATTCTATCCGGATGATAAGCGATATATGTCGGCTTTATATGGTCTATCCAGGCGCCGCAATTGGCGTATATGCCTTTATCAATAACCTGAAGCTGACACCGGTGGGTATGACCAAAGATAACTATTCTGGCCCCTTTATTCAAGTGGTTCTTAACTGCCTGTTTAAACTCCCCAAAATGCCCGCCTCTTTTTATATATTCTTTTGTAGCCGGGGTAATCTTGTTTTTTACCGATATGGCTTCACGGAGAAACTGAAAATTCTCCAAGGCTTTCTTTGTCCACTTATCAACACCCGGATAAAGCAATCTTTCTAAACTGGCCACAAATAGATTGAAACGTCTGCCTCGAGGCCATCTAATCGACTGAAGAGGATTTTTGTATCGATTAAACATATCGTATTTATGGCCGTGCTCGGCGACAATACCAGCTTCATTATCGCGGTATTCTAAAGATATTCCAAGACCTTCGTTAATAAATCTTTCGAAGGGTATGTAATCGTGATTGCCAATTACATAAGTTAGACCTATCTTACTCTTTAGCGATAAAAGTTTTCTGGCAATTTCACTATGCCTAAAAAGAACCCGGTCCAAATCAGCCTGCCATAACTCAAACAGGTCGCCTACGATGATTAGCTCTTCGGCTTCTTTTTCGACGAATTTAAGAAACTCCAGAAATTCCTCATCGCGGTGAAAATCATCCGTCCTCGAACCATCACCTAAATGCAAATCGCTTATAAATATTTTCATAAGCCGTTTTATTCCTAACTAATGACAGGAAAAATAAAAATTGAAAGTTTTTAACCGACAGAGATATCATCCCGCCTATGGCTAAATATAGTTCACCCCGTTAGAAATGACACTTTTTCTGTTGGTTAAACCATGCTTTCTAACGGGGGAAAACATAATTTCATCCCATAGCAAAAAATCTTCAGGCCGCTGATAAGGCAAGCCTTAACCCTTACTGTCTGCTCCTCAGTTTAATCCATGTTTTTTAAGGCTTCCTGAATCAAAGGAAGGATACCAGCTACTTCATCCTTGTTCATTCTTCCTAACTTGGCAAACCTGAACTCGCCCTGAGGGTCTCTATTTTCCCTGGCAATCTGCAGTTTCTTTGTGCCTTTGTTGTAAGAATAAACACTTACGGTTAAACGGTCTGTATCGGTTTCATGGGACTTTGAAAACAAACTTTCATCTAAACTTTTGTCATAAGGCATGTCGATCCTCCCTGTTAAGTTAAAATACCGTATTAAAAGTGATTTATTCGAATTCTACTACCGGGACATCCTTGACTCCCTCTTCAGCTTCAAAATATACCCTGGGTTTAACAAGACCTCTCAAACTGGTGAATAATCTTCCGAAAACAGTCCTCTGGTAGGTATTGAATCCCTGAACAGCTTGATTATATCTCATCCTTTCTACGGCAATCCTATTT
>CAZDME010000071.1:0-5557 GCA_964506785.1 uncultured bacterium
AGAAAACCCACTAATGGAAAAATACCTGAAAAAAACATGCAATAACATACAAAATTAAAAATAGGATGTTCAACATTAACGAAAAGGATTTAAAAATAATTTTGGTACCTAAAGAAGAAAGAGAAAAAGAGGGAAAAATCATCTGGGAAATTACAAATCGGCCAGGAATCAAGGTGAGTCGAATCCTAAGAAAAAATCGAAAATTCTATTTGTCCCAAGAATCTGACCTTAAAGTTAAGGTCAAGGTAACGCCGTACCTTTTCAGGAAAAAAGGAAAAGTCGGGATAGCGATTAGATTTGATGATGCTGAGAAGTTGAAAGACTGGTTTATTTCTCCATCGAAGGTACCCTGCGAATATTCTATTTATAAAAACAAGGTGTTATTTCTGTCTTCACATTTTAAGGGTGATGCTAAGGCAGATGAATTTGTCCAGATGAAGAATGAAAGCATCCGGGTGAATCTTGAAAAGTATCCTTATTTTAATTTGACGTACAGAATAGAAGACCCAGAAGTCCAGACAATAGAGGTAGTTGCCGGAATAGATTTTGATAAAGATGGTAAAGTTAACGAATATATCCGGGGTATATACCCAAGGCCAGCCTCGGTATTTTGGGATAACTTTCGTTATAATTTCTATAGTAAAGTAAAGGCAAAATTCCCGGATAAAAAGTATTATGAGTTGGTAAAACTGGAGCTTTATCCCCATAAACTGTGGAAGGTTGACTGCAGTACGCCAAAAAGAAAGGGTAAATACAGATTTTGGATTAAAGGTTTAAAATTCTCCAATTATTCCCCAAGGGAATTTTTTGAAAGTTTTAAAGATGCTTTAGATGTGGATTTAAATTCAGAAGAGGAGATTAAAAACTGGTCGGTGGAAAGAAAAGGTAAAATTCGCTTAGAGCTATCCAGGAAAGTTAATAAAATAAATCTTAGGCAGTTTCCGATGATTGAATTGGATTGTAAGATTAAAGACCCCGAGCTTCAAAAAATCGATTTTATCCTTGGTTTAGATTTTGATGGCGATGCGATAGCCGATAAAGATATTTTTCTTGATTACCTTGTTACCTCTAAAGAATGGGGTAAATTTCAGTTCGACGCTTATGGTTTGGTAAAGGAGGTTTATCCAGCTGAGAAGGAATACAACTTAATAAAGATAGCATTAGGGTTAAGTGAACAAAAGATAAAAAGGCCAAAGGAGGGGTATCCGTCTTATTTCAAAAGATTAAGAGTTTTTTCTTCTTCTTTGGTTTCTACTGAGGAGGCTATTTTCGATAGGCCGGTGTTTGCTATAGATAAAGAAAGATTCCGGTTGAAGGCAAAATTTAAGGGTAAAGCGAATATAGAAGATTTACGGTTTGAGAGGACTTTATTTTTAGAAGGAGGGGAACATTATTTAAATAAACTCGAAGATGGTAGTTTTAAAGTGGACTGGGTGATAGTTGAGCCAAGGGACGGAAAAGATAAAAAAGAAAATAGGAATGAGCCAAAAATCACCTTTAGAAGGGTGAATTTGACTAAGTATCAAGTGAAGGTGAAAGGGGCAAAAAAACCGTTTTGGTTGGTATTTAGTGAGAGTTTTCATGATGACTGGAAGCTATACAGCAAACAGAAAACAGAGAACAGAAAACAGCAAGCAGAAGAGATTGCAGCCGAATATCCAAATTGGGGGGTGAAAGAAGCTAAATATAAATGGGGATTTTCTCCCGGGGATATTAAATATCTATTTGGCGAGCCGTTAGATACGGAACACCAATTAGTTAATTTTTATGCCAATGCCTGGTGGATAGATCCAGAGGCCTTGAATTTGCCGGAAGATTTTAACCTGGTTGTCTTTTTCCGGCCCCAGTCACTTTTTTGCCTGGGCTTATTAACATCAGGTCTTACTCTTGGCGTTTGTCTGCTCTATTTACTATGGGGTTGGAGAAAGAAAAAAAATAATGAATCATTGGTATAAAAGGTTTTTGCGATATTTCAAGAGGACTTCAGGTTCAGAATTTATATTGGCATTTATCTTTTTGTTAATCATTTGTGCTGTGCTGCTCATTTTTAAATGGGAAAAGATGGCGGAATGGGTGGCCAACTGGGCATATCTATTTTTAGTTATGGGAATACTGATAAAGTTAGTTCGATTTTTAAAGGAGCGGAAAGATTAAAGGAGAACTTTTTAAGGAGAGAGGCGATGTTTAATTTAGGGAAAAGAGAAGTTACAATCTTCTCTTTTTTTATCATCTTAACTTTAATAGCCACCTATCCTCTCATTTTTAAAATGAATAACAGCATATTTAGCGATTCCGAGTGGACTTTTGATTCGCCGGGTTTTATTTACGGTTTATGGGACGGGAAGCAAGCTTTGTTGAATAATACGGATTCTGGGAAAAATGATATGGTTGCTTATCCGTTTGGCGTCCCTTACGCGGGCAATCGATTGCGTTCATATCTAACGCCCTCTGCTTTCTTATTCTTGCTGGTTCTTTTGAAAAATGAAATATTCGCTTATAATTTTTGCACCCTCTCTAGTTTTATTCTATCCGGAATATTTATGTACTATCTTAGTTTTTATTTAACCAAAAACAAACTGGCCGCTTTTACATCAGGTATAATATTTGCTTTCTGCAGTAATCATTTCCTGCAGGCCTTTTCTCATTTTGGGATGGCCCAGATTCAATGGATGCCTCTTTATGTTCTCTCTTTAATAGCGCTGAATGAAAAGAGGTCATATCCGGCTGCAGTTTTATGCGGTTTGGCCTTTTCTTTAGTTTTGCTGGTGAACTACTATTTCGGTTATTTTATGGTTATCATTACCGCCGGCTTCATTTTATTTAATTTGGCTTATCGAATGTGGGGTAAAAGGCTTGAAAGGGAAAGGATAAGCCGATTAAAGACAATAAAGTTGATATTACTGGCCGGGGCAATTTCCCTGGTGATGATTCTGCCGTCTACATATGATACGCTAAAGCAGATAATCAGGCCTAAAAGAGCGGAGGCGGAAGTTTCATTCCTATATGTAAGGCCATACGAAGACCTTTATAGATACGCGGCCAGGACATACGATTATTTTTTGCCTACCGAATATCATCCCGTATTTGGCAGATTGACAAAGAAGATAGTCAGGAAAATTACCGGCGGCCAGAGGCACTGGGCGGAAAGAACCCTTTATCTGGGAGTTACACCTTTATTTTTGGCCTTTATAGGGATAATGGGCTGGTGGAAGCGCCGGAAATTGGGAATAAAGAAGGCTAAAGAGAATTTCTATATTCCCCTTTTTTTATTCTTGGCAGTTTTAGCTTTCTATACATCTCTGTCTCCGGTAGTTCAGTTCTGGAAAATTAAAATTCCTACACCTTCTTTTTTCCTCTACCGCATAGCACCGATGTTCAGGGTTTATGCCCGAATGGGATTTGTGGTTACCCTAAGTCTCGCAGTTTTAGCCGGTTTTGGCCTCAGGGATATCCTGGCAAAGATTAAAAGGAAATGGGCAGAGACTGCGGCGGCGGTAATTTTCTCTGCGTTGATACTTTTTGAATATACGGTTATCCCTCCCTGGCGCAATGTGGATTTTAGTAAAACCCCGGCTGTTTATGAATGGCTGGCTGAACAGCCGAAGGATATAATTATCGCCGAATATCCTTTGTACGATAGTATTGACGAAAGGCACTTTAATTATTTATTTTATCAAAGAATTCACCGGAAGAAGATGATTAACGGTGCACCCAGAGGAACAGAAGGATATTCCTTTAGAGAAACGATGATGGATATTTTAAAACCAGGGAGCCGTTCGGTTTTACGCACTCTGGGAGCGAACTATCTCATTATCCATAAAGAGATATATGACGATAAAGCAATTTCTATCTTAGACAATTCTAAAGACCTGAGACTTATCCAGGATTTTCCTTCGGCCCGGGTTTATCAGATACCCGGTGAGAGCTTTTAGAGACAATTTCCGAGTAATGAGAATTTCGAAATTAACAGTCTTTATCGTTTTTTTTATAATTGTCTCTGCCTCATTTATGCGGCAGGTAATGGGGTTTGTGGAAGGTTATCTTGGAGAAAGGGGGGCGGCGTTTATAATCGGGCTAATCATTCTCTTCAGCGCATTAGCCTTTTTAATTTTTGTTTTTAAAAACCACCCCAATATTAAAAAAAACTTAGCTATTGTATTATTCTTGGCAATAGGTATTATTCTGAGCTGGCAGATAAAAATGCCGGCAGAAAGAATTCATATTTTGGAGTATGGTATTTTGGGCTGGTTTGCCAACCGGGATTTAACGGTTGAAAATAAAAAATGCCGGGGTTTTATTTTTGCCTGGCTGTTAATAATTACAGTCGGAATTTTTGATGAGGCATTTCAGAAAATATTACCCTATCGGGTTGGGGACAGCCGGGATATTTTTTTTAATAACCTGGGAGGGTTATGGGGAATAGGGTTATGGTTTCTCAAAAACAAATTAAATGGATAGTATTTCTGGTTTCGTTTGCGGTTTGTCTTTTTTTAAGTTTTAGGGCTTTTCGTTTCAATCCCTACGGGGATTTTAAATATTATTTGCTAACAGGCGATGAGCCCCATTATTTACTAATTACCCAGAGCCTGATTTTTGATAAAGACTTTAACCTCTGGAATAATGTCCGCAATAATGATTGGAGATTTTTTGAGCATCGGCCGGTCGATGGGCATGCTCCCGGATTCACCTATTACAATAATCTGGCAAAAGGAAGACTGGAATCTAAGGAGAAATTTTGGCAGGATAGAAGATATTCTGTCCATAGAATCGGTCTTCCTCTACTTATAAGCCCGGCTTATTTTTTAGGGATTAGGTGGAAATTAGGAGTTAGATGGGCAGTAATTTTATTTCTAAATTTATGTATCGCTTTGTTAGCCGTTAATATTTATGCGCTTAGTTTTGAATTGACCAATAATAAAATTGTATCTTTATGGGTCTGGGCAGTCCTATCATTTTCCGGGCCGGCTTTATTTTATTCTAACAAGATATTTCCTGATTTACTGGCGGCTTTATTTATTATATTTGCTTATCGGAAAATAAGAAATCTCCGGCGCATTGACTTCGTTAATCCATTTATCATCGGCCTTTGTATTGCCTATTTACCTTGGCTTCATGAGCGTTTTATTTTAACCTCCTTCATCCTTTTTCTATTTTTTGTTTATTCAGTAAAATTATCTGTAAAGCCAATCATTATATCGCTAATACCCATTGCTATATCTTTCATTCTGCAGGGGGCCTATTATAACCTGCTTTTTGGGGTGCCTTTCCCGGTTAACGTCCATCCTTCTTTTTCTTTAAGGAATTGCGGCCTTTTAGGTTTGCTTTTTGATAGAAATCTCGGGCTTCTTTTCTATTCGCCAGTCTATATCATATCCTTGATTGGAGCTTTAGGATTGCTTAAAGAAAGGCCAAAGGAGTTTTTTTGGTTAAGTTTAATTTTTATTCCCAACTATATTATCTTAGGTCTTTTTCGAGAATGGTGGGGAGGATTATGTCCTCCTGTTCGTTATCTTTTGCCTTTCGTTCCACTGCTAACTTTACCGATATCGTATGCATT
>CAZDME010000072.1:0-5500 GCA_964506785.1 uncultured bacterium
TCCCTTTTCATCAAAAATATAGCCATTGGAATCAGAAAGGGTAACTACCTTTCCTCCTAACTGAACTGTTTTTTCGGTAATATACTGGGCGACATTACCCGAGCCGGAAACAGTGCAAACCTTCCCCTTAATGGAATCCTCTCTGGTTTTCAACATCTCTTCGGCAAAATAAACGCAGCCGTAACCGGTTGCTTCCGGCCTGATTAAACTTCCGCCCCAATTAAGGCCTTTACCGGTGAGAACCCCGGTGAATTCATTGCGAAGCCTCTTATATTGACCAAAGAGATAACCAATCTCCCGTCCTCCGACGCCGATATCTCCGGCCGGCACATCAGTATCAGGCCCGATGTGCCTGAAAAGTTCCGTCATAAAACTCTGGCAGAATTTCATCACTTCATTATCTGATTTCCCTTTAGGGTCAAAATTTGAGCCGCCTTTCCCCCCGCCCATCGGCAAGGTGGTCAGGCTGTTTTTAAAGACTTGCTCAAAAGCCAGAAATTTTAAGATTCCTAAATTGACCGTTGGGTGGAAGCGCAATCCGCCTTTATACGGGCCGATGGCGCTATTCATTTCAATCCGATAGCCTCTATTCACCTGGATGCCCCCCTTGTCATCCATCCAGGGGACGCGAAAAATTATTATTCTTTCCGGCTCAACAATCCTCTCCAAAATTTTTCCTTTTAAATATTTAGGGTTTTTCTCTAAAAAAGGCATTATAGATTCAACTACCTCGCCTACTGCCTGATGAAATTCAGTTTGGCCGGGATTCTCTTCAACGATTTTTTTCATGAACGATTCAACCTTCTTTGACATCGCCCCTCCTTTTCGCCTTAAATGTTATGAGAGATTTTCTAAACCAGCTCCACCCTTTTAACCTGGGGCAGTTTGGACCTAATGGCGCTTTCAACTACGCTAACCAGGGTCATCTGGGCCGAAGGACATCCGGCGCACCCCCCCGTCAGGCGCACCTTAACTGTCCCATCAGCGCTTGCCTCAATTAAATCTACACTGCCACCATGCATAGCCAACATCGGCCGAACTTCTTCAGCCAATACTTTTTCAACCTCTTCTCTCATCTTTTATCCTTCCAATTATAGGATATCGGATATCCTATAATTTCAAACAGTTCTCATCTTTCGGGCAATCATTATAAGCTAAACAACTCCCTTTGCCAAGTCTTTTCTCTCAAAAAATCATAGGGCCGAGTTGCCAAAATATCAAAGTTTAGTTTCCTTATGCGCTGACACTTTAAATCTTTAAAATCAAAAAGCCGGGATAGCTTGCATCAGCCAACCCGGCCTTTCTTTAAATTTAAAAGAGGAGTTTGTCTCTTTAGTGAAAATCCCCTAAGGGTTATTCCACCTCAATCTTAATTTTATTCTTCTTCTCCTCTTTACTTTTGGGCAGTTCTACCTCCAAGAGCCCGTCTTTATAGCTGGCCTTGGCTCCTGAGGCTTTTACCTCAGTCGGCAGTTCCACTACCCTTTGGAAGAAACCGTAACTCCTCTCCAGACGATAGTAATCTTTCTCTTTAACTTCGTCTTTTTTCTTCTTCTCGCCGCGAATATTCAAGAGATTACCATCGATGGATAATTCTATCTCTTCGGCCTTTATCCCCGGCAGCTCCGCCTTGACAATAATCTTGTCATCCTTTTCATAGAGGTCAATAAGCGGAACTATACCCTTGGCGAAAGTATTTAGAGATAGGGGGCTTTTGAAAAAATCTTCAAAGAACCTATCTAAATCAACCTCACCAAAAAGAGATAAATCTCGGTTTCTCTTAAAAGGCACTAAGTTTCTCATAGTTTTCCACCTCCTCCCATAAGTTGGCTTTATTAGACACATTTATATATATCTATCTATTTGCTTAAAAAAATTTACTCCCCCTTCACTTCTATCTTGAATCTTCCGAAAAATTCCCGGCAATTATCACTGATACAACCCCTTCGAATATAGTAATAGATAAGCTTTCCCTGCTTCCGGCTGTCTATCACCCCGCAATTCCTCAGGATTTGCAGGTGATGAGATATCGTCGGCTGAGTAACATTTTCGAATTCCTCGCAAATCTCGGTGACATTCATATCGTGCTCTTCAAGCATTTGCAGAATTTCCTGCCGCTTCTCATCAGCTAAGGCTTTGAAAAACTGAACATAGCGGTCAATCATCAGCCTCACCTCAATATATTGATATATTTACTTTCGTTTATATTATGCCGCAAATCCTTGTTTCTGTCAAGTCTTTTTTTTATTTTTCCCCTTCCCCTTTTTACGCCTTTTAAATATATTCCCTCTTTCTATCTCATCCCTTTATATGCTGCGGGGTAAGGTCGATAACCTCTTTTATCTTCATCACTATCAGATATTCAGGCTTAGGTAAAAGCGCTTCAGGGTGTTGCTGGTGTCCCTTTTCGCCATGAATGTTCCTTATTATCCGTTGAAAAATCCGGTTGTTAATTTTTTTGTCCCAGGCTTTTAAAAGACGGGGTGTAAGTTTTCTACCCGTAATTATACTGGCCCGGCCCTTAAGACAATAACCTTTAAACCGATGTTCATCCACAGAGGTAATAGCTATCTGCATCCTCCGCTTTAAATTTTCATAGGTCTTTTTTTTATAAAGATCGATAATATAAACCTTCCCACTCCTGGTTAGCTCTATAATGCCTTTACAGGAATTATGAGGATAACCCTTTTCATCGACAGTAGAAACAATAACCGGCCCCTGTTTCTTAAAAAACTGGACAATTTCATCTGAAAGTTTCAAATTTAATCCTCTGCCTTTTCTACCGCTATAGATGCTTTCTTTACTATTTCTTTTTAATTTTTCCTATCTCTTCTTCAACTTCCTTATAACCTTCGCCATAAAATTTTTCTTCATCCGGCGCCAGCTCTCTTAAGAGCCTCAAAAATTCACCGGCGTGAACCCTTTCTTCATCGGCGATATCCTTGAGCACCTCCTGAGCCAATTTATTATCCGTTGATTCGGCCAGCTGCATATAAAGCTGAATGGCTTCATACTCTGCGGAAACCATAAACCTTATCGCCCGAATTAATTCTTCGTGGGTAAGTTTACGGTCCTTGGCTAAACCAGAAAACGGACTTCCAAAATCAGGCATGTCAGCCTCCTTTCATATATCCTTGCAGTTTTAAAGCTATATTTCTACTTTTAAGAAAATCCTTACCAAAAAACCTATGGCAAATGACAAAGCCGCCACCCCTAAACTTATCAAAGCCATCTCTAGAAACCTTTTTTTGAAAGGAATATCTTTAGCCACCGAAATGTAAAAGGTGAATATCAGAATCACTATAATAGCATTAAAAAGGACAAACCCTAAACAAAAAAAGTAATTTTTAAAAAAAAGATAAGGAAAAAGAAGAAAAAATACGGTGAGAATATAGGCAACTCCGGTGTAAATCGAAGCTTTAAGAGGATTTTTCTCGGTTTTTTCCGATTTGGTGGAAAGATACTCCGAGGCAGCCATGGAAAAAGAAGCGGCAACTCCGGTAACTAAACCTGCAGTGGCAATCAGGAGGGTGTTTTGCAAAGCCAGAGTGAATCCGGCTAAGGCTCCGGTAAGCTCGACCAAAGCATCGTTTAACCCCAGGACCATCGAGCCTACATATTTAAGCCGTTCTTCATCTATCAGATTTATAAGCTCGCGCTCGTGCTCGTCCTCATCCTGAATGATACTTTTGGCCTCGGGAATGAATTTAGAAATCTCCCCATATGAAAGCTGGGCCTGTTCTTCGCCTTTCTCCATGAGCTTTATGCCAAAGGTGACACCGAAGAGTCTTGAAATTAAATAATACGCCCAGATCCTGAATTTGTCGGGTTTAACCTCTTTGCCTGTCCGCTCTTTCCAAAAGTGATAATGCCTTAATTCATCCTTCGATATCTCTTTTAAAATCTTTTTATTATGGGGTTCTTTAATAGAAAGAGACAGCTTTTCATAAATAAAATGTTCGGTTATTTCACTTTTTTGCGCCAGCAAAATTTTATTTTTTATTCCCCGGGTTAACATTTTAACCGCTCTAATCTTAAATTTTTATTCGACCTCTATCCCTTTAGCGCTTTCCCAAAGGCCATGAATGTTGCAGTAAGAACCGGCCAGAATGACACCGGCTTTATCCGTTTTGAAGCTCAAAACTATCTCAGGATGGGTATAAACCCCACTGGTATCCGGCCCCTGGGTGGACTCACCATGGCTGGTAAAATCAAACTTGCCGAGTTGATAAGGAAATTTTTCACCCTGAGCCAAAAAGTAAATCTCTATCCACCGGATGTGATGCTCGGTAGTATTGGGATGGGCAATCTCCTTTCCCACCCCTATCTTAATCTGGAAAATCTTGCCTTTTTTTACCTTATCCGGACCTTCGATAACGGGAACATGTTTCTCCTTTTTCCAATCGGCACTCTGAAAAAACTCTTTAATACTGTTCATTTCGACACCCCTTCATTATTTAATCCCTTGGGTTTAAAAGGCATTTTTTTCACAAGCGGATATGGCCTCATCAACCTGTTTTTGTAAAACATCAGGAAGGCCCATAATGGAGGTATCCAAAAATCCTCTAACAATTGCCGCCTGAGCCTCATTTTGACTTAACCCCCTGGCCATAAGATATTCTATTTCATCATGAGCAATTTTACCCACGGCCGCCTCGTGAGACATATCCACGCCTTGAACTCTTCCTTCGAGTTCCGGAATGGCATGAATCAAACCCGTATCAGTTAACATAAGCCCCCGGCATTCCAGGTGAGCCTTTATTCCTTTTTTCTCTCCTTTGAGGTGCCCTCGGGCAATAATCTCTCCGCCAAGACTAATGGCCCGGGCTATTACTTCTGCTTTTGAATCTTCGGCTTTCAGAATCACCCTGGAGCCAACATCAAGATGGGACCCCGGGTAGGCAAAGAGAATAGAGTTAAAACGGGCTAAAGCGCGCTTACCGATTAACTCAACCTGAGGATACATCTGGAGATTCTGAACTGGTTTCAAACAGATATAATTGGATAAGAAACTGCCATCTTCTTCAACTAAAACAGCCGTCCGCGGCCGGACAACCACCTCTTCAGTCCAGTTATGTATCATCGTAAAAGTAAGTTTTGCTCCTTTCTTTACATAAAATTCTGAGATACCGATGTGAAGACCCCGGCGGACATCACTGGATGAGGCACAACCAGTAATAATCTGTAAATCTGAACCTTCTTCGGCAATGATTATATTATGAACATTTTGAATTATGTTGTTTTCATTGATAAAAAGGCAAGCCTGCAAGGGATAAACTGTTTTTACCCCGGGGAGGGCCCTTAAGAAATATCCGTAATGGGGCTGGTTTTGAGCTTGCCTGGTAAATTCATCGGCATTTATTGAAACTAATTTCCAAAATAAATTATCCAGCCATTCATATTTTTTGAGGGCTTCGGAAGCACTCATTACCTCAAGCCCGGGATAAAGGCTTCTGGCGTGGACAACGCTGTGATCCATCTGAAGGTACGTTCCAGAACG
>CAZDME010000073.1:0-3955 GCA_964506785.1 uncultured bacterium
ATACTTCCAGCCGGGGCAATAAGAAATCCTAAACCAATACCGGCTGCCACTGATAAAGCACCGAATAATTTATGTTCTTTTATAAACTTGAAATTATCTTTAAAACCAATTTTAAAAAATGGCTTTCTGCCTTGAGCAGCTTTTACTTCCTCGGCTGGGAATGAATCTGGGCCTTTCTTTTCTGGGTGTTTCTCTTTGTAGGCATCTTTTAAAGCCAGGGCTCTGTTTCGCCATCCTTTTTCAAAAATCTTTGTCCCGCTAAAGAATCTGCCTGTGCCTCTCTTTATAACATTCTTTATATTTACCAGTAGTCCGCCCCCACCTAAAAGAATAATAATTGGCGGGATAATTTTCGTTGCCAGTGCCTCTGGAATAATTGCCGCCAGGCCTAAAGCGAGTGAGAATACACCTAAGGTGACAATAGCTAAATAAAAAATTACCGGCCCTATGGTTTTAAAAGGATGCGTTTTTATAGATTCAATGATTTTTCGGGTAAGGTGAGATTCTGCGGAAATTTCCGGGATGGCTTTCTTTTCTTCAACCGAAGGAGGCGCATGTTTCCGTTCAACACCCAAACCTTCTTCTTTTGGTATCTCTATTTCCGATACCGCCGGCAGAGGCAAAACATCAGGGGTAAAGACCGGCAAAGCGCTCTGGCCAGAAATATTTAAACCCCGGACCAGTTTCTCTGGAATAAAATGACTCCCTGCGCTACTAAGCTTATCGGCATCTTTCCTTCCAGGAACCATTACCACCGTTGCCTCTTCTGGCAATCTCTTTAAACCGATAACATCTTTGGCCTTATCCTTAAATTGGCCTAAACCTACACTTAAAACCTCTTCATTGGTTTCGTAAATTTCAAACCCTAATAATTCATTATCCTTTATAATCGGCTCTTCCAGCATAGCATAGTGTCCCTGGCCGTTTACACTATTGGCATGAATAACTGCCGGGCCGGTGAGATTTTTATAATAAACCTCCTCTATAGCCATAATCCTGGAAGGAACCTTGAAAAATTCCGCCGCATCTTTTAAAACCATAATCGGCACTGATATACCTTCTTTTTCACTAACAAGCTCATCCAGATTCCTACCTTCGGTAACAATCTGCCTGAGGGTATCCATAGCAACATATTTAATCAAGGCTTCCCTATTTACCTTTTCCCCGCTTGTCTTAAGGTATCTATCTAAAACAACTACGGCACAATTAACGTTTTCTTTAGTCAATCGATGTGTTAAAAGTTTGATAAGACCATCTTTATTTGCCCTCATCTGGCCAGCTAATTTATCTAAAGAGTCGCCTCCTAAACGCAGTTCGCCTAAAATAGTCTTTAATTTTGGACTATTTGAGAACGAATTGGCAATACTCTCTATGACTACCTCGAAATACTTTCTCTCGATATCATTAATTATATTTTCAATCCTATCTTCTTCTAAACTGCTGATTTCCCCTTGCCTTCTAATTTCTTCAATCAGGCCTTCAAGCGAATAACCCAAATCAGCCTCAATATTTCCTTGCAACAGAATTATTGCTCTATCTACTGCCCCTTTATCTCCTTCAGCAGCCCCTAAGAGCTGGCTGGCAATTATATCATACCCAACACTCCCGCTAATTTGACCTTCTCCACCCGGGCCGGGTTTTACCTCTTTTTCCCGATAAACCCTATAAAAACCCGTTTTTCCTTCGACACTTATATTTTCGATAATAAATCCTTGTTCTCTAAATAACTCTTCTAATTTCGCGTCGGGCCGCCCGGAAGTTAAATAAATCATCCCTCCCGGAGCTAAAACCTTCTTTACCTCCTGAATGGCTTTCCTTCTATTTAATCCGTAAATCCCTTCACATTCCGGATTAAAAACCGCTGTAGATATAATAACCTCTATATCTTCTACTCCATGCTTGTTTAATAAATTCGCTAATTCATGGATATTCCCCTGGATAAAACCTTCTTCCGGGTTATCTTCTACATCTATATCCACGCCATAGATATTTTTTACCCCCTTTTCTTTTAAATAATCGACTAATTTGTGCTCTGTACCGCAGCCTAAATCTAATACTTTTCTTTTTGAAAGTTCAGACAAAAATTCTTCTTTAGACTGGCCATTGATTACCTCCAGAAATGCGGCAATCACTTTAAAATGGTCTATACCGACATCCCTGGCTACATAATGACTCCCGAAAATCCTTCCCAGTAAATTATCTTCTCCACTTAATCTCAAACCCGCCGCTACAGCCGCGCCCAGCACCGCACCAATACCCAGCAATGAAGTAAATACATCAACCCCACTGGAAGCAGCCTGATTGATTACCGGTAGAGTTTGCTCTCCCATCTCGGCCAGGGCTCCGGGGATACTGCCTGTTATCGTTTGGGCAAACAAGTAGATGGGATAAGCAAGTAAACTAACCAAGCCTATTAATTTCATTTTTCCTAAATCTAGATAATTTAATAATCCTTCCCTAACAAATGCAGGTGTAATATTTTCCCCTATAATTTCGCTCCACCCATCTTTATTATTAAACCGATGAACAACTTCATGAATCTCCCCATCTATTTCTTCTGAAGTCCTCAATAGATGTCTCTCCAGTATCTCGCGAACAACGTAAACCCCGCCTTTATCTTCACCGCTGAAAATCTGGTCATAGAATGCCATCAATTCTTGGTTATCGCTATCACTGCCAATATAGGCAAGAACTTCATGGGGATCTAAAAGCTCGTAAACATCGCTTCCGTATTTTTCCGGCAATAATTCATCCAGAGGAAGTTTTACCCTTCTGATTAAATCGATTTTATATTCTGTCGGCATACTATCGTCTTGCAATAATTTTATAAATTCAGGGACTGTCTGTTCTGGTCCATCCTCTTTTTTATAAGAAACCTTACCGTCAGGCTCAAGAATTCCTGTTGTCTGATATAAGTTTAGAATACTTACCCAATCGTCAATGGGCATAATCAGTTCTCCTGCCTTTTTATCTTTCCAGACTGTACCCAGTTTATGCAAAATCTCATGGGTTACAGTTATTTCAAAATTAGAAGTTTCGCCTAAATTAAAATGGACCGACCCCTGGGTTAGGTCAACCCTGGCTCTTCCATATGCACCTTTCATTCGCCTATCTATTTCGCTGTAATGCACATTGATTGGTTTTTCAGTCTTTTCTAAAAGACCTTCCGGGAATTGTTCGATAATTTCTACCGTCTTTTTAATTCTCGCCTGTTCTTCAAGCGTATATTTTTCAGGTGTGTCGATTATTAGATTAATATTCTTGCTCCCTGCCCTCTCAATAAGAGCTCCTGCCCACTGTTTCTCGGCAACTAACCGCTTGACGGCATTGACTAGAGTCATCCCTTCTTTAGTCACTCTATCTACAGTTATATCTATTTCTTCTTGTGTGGGTTTATCTCCGAGTTCTCTGGTAAGGAGAGAGGTGAATCTTTGGGTAAATATTGCGTTTGCTTTCTCTTCTTCAGTCGTAGTTCCAAAAGATTGCTGAAAGATGCTTCCGACAATCGGTAAAGCACTTAAACTGCCGGCTATTTCTACTGAAGAAGAATCTAATCCGCTAATCTCTGGGAATATTGTTGAAATCCAGGGAGAGAGGGCAGCGCTCACTAAAGCCGCGGCAACACCTATGGCTACTTTGGGGTGGGTTTTAATCCAACTGCCAGCTTTGGCAACTGAGTTACTAATTGTGCCAACTACCGGTTTTAAAATCCCTTCCGGGGCTCCTCTTACCCCATGTTCTATTTCAACTTGAGGAGCAGCAGGTGTATCCATAGAAACCTCTGGCTTTTTACCAATTTGACTGGGAATGTTGGGTACTACTATTCTTGTGGCTCCAAGGGGTCCAGCATCCGGCGGAGTAGGCATTACTGGCCTTACTACGCCCTTAACTTTACCAAAATCATCAACAGATATAACCAGAGGTGGCGTCCCAATGCCAACATTCATAACTCCTT
>CAZDME010000073.1:4055-5458 GCA_964506785.1 uncultured bacterium
GGAAGACTATAAAGATGTGTAAGACTCATTAACCGAGCATAATCAGATTCGACTCCGCTTATCCCGCTGGGACTGGCTTGGAAACCATCAAAATAATTAAAATCGCTGATGCTTTTAACTGCTGGTTCTTCTTTGATACCGGCAGCAGTCACCAGCTTTTCGTAATCATTGGCTACAGTGACTCCAGTTGAATGAAGGGGAATACCCGGAACCAACCCCGGGGGTGTTCTTACTGGGCTATCAACCTGAAGGCCGGCTAAATTAGGTAACATTTCCGCAATTTGTCCAGGTTTCACATTCCATTCCAAGGCAGTTTGAGATAATAATTCGCTATCGACTTCTACTCCGGCCTTATTTAAAGTTATCAAGTCTCCGGCCGCATTAGTTACAGAATCTATCTCTTTAATACTTGGAATTAATCCTTCTATGTTGCTGTGAAATTCTTTAAAGGGTATCCCTTCATTATTCATTAGCAACAACATATCCCGGGCTAATTGAAAATTCTCTAATTCTCCTATCCTGGTTTGCGTTATGCCTTCTTTATTGAACTCTGCTAAAACCGGAGCGGTTTTGGATATTATCTCCTGATTAGAATCATATTCCCCCACCCCTAAGTAATTTATAAGGTCTTGCTTACCACTAAATCCTTTAAGTATCTGATCTGCTCTTTCAGCCAAAGCCGCACCGCTTAAGCTAATATTTCTATCAAACATTTCCTGTAATACTTCTGAGGTTTGACCTCTGAAGCCTAGTTGCTGAAATACTATTTGCGGCCCTAATTCCTGAAAACCTTCTTCATAGAAAAACCTCTGTAATTTACCGGTAAGACCTCTACTGCCTAATCTTCCGCCTATAAATATTTCCTGCTCTGCCAATTCATGAACTATTGGCCCCATAACCGGTATTCTTGTGAGAAGTGGCTGTAAAATAGGCCTGGCTATAGAAACACCCAAACCGAAAATCCATAGCTGCGGATTAAAAGCCGTAGCTGCAGAGAGGCTGACAGTTTGCTTCACAGCATCACTAAAGCTATTAAAAACGGGAATATGGAATATAGAAAAACTTCTCGGTTTACCGCCAAGGGCGGTATTTATACTTCCGCCCACCACAGAAGTCACGGTATTAAATATAGTAATATCCTGTATAATTCCAACAGTCTGAGGAATTAGCCTGAGCGGATTTAATCCCCGCAGCATCTCAGTACCTAATTTTTTCCCTCCTTGGCCAACTACCTTCCAGAATCCTTCCGCCCCTATTTTGGTGTTAAACTTAGCAAAATCATCAATGAAAGGAAAAACTGTTTTAGTTAAATTCTTCACTTTAAAAAGATTGAATACACCCTTTATACCTTGTTTGGAAAATAACCCGGGAACAACTTCCGTAATAAAGCCTCTGCCGGGTAA
>CAZDME010000074.1:0-5137 GCA_964506785.1 uncultured bacterium
TAGAAGGTGTCGATACCCGGGCTTTAACCCGGCATATTAGATTACAGGGAGCGATGAAGGCGATGATTTCTACCGAGGATTTGGATGATAAAAGCTTGGTGAAAAAAGCCAAAGCTTCACCCGGACTGATTGGATGCGATTTGGTCAGGGATGTAACTTCCGAAGAAATCCACTATTGGAGTAAAAAAGGCAAATATAAGGTAGTAGTTATCGACTGCGGGGTCAAGTTTAACATTTTAAGAGAGTTAGCCAATAACGGCTGCGAGGTAATAGTCGTTCCGGCAAAGATTACAGCTAATCAGGTTTTAGCGATGAAGCCAGACGGTATTTTACTTTCCAACGGTCCGGGAGACCCGTCAGCCTTGCCCTATGTAGTTAAGACCGTAAGGAAACTGCTTGGCAAAACGCCAATTTTTGGTATATGTTTGGGGCACCAAATACTCGGCTTATCCTTAGGCGGAAAAACATTTAAACTTAAATTTGGCCATCACGGAGGAAATCATCCGGTCAAAGAACTAAATTCCGGCAAGATCTCTATTACCGTTCAAAACCATGGTTTCTGTGTGGATATAGAATCTTTGAAAAAAGGAGACCTTGAAATAACACATATTAATCTTAATGATAATACCCTGGAAGGAATGCGACATAAGAAGCTTCCAGTATTTTCAGTACAGTTTCATCCCGAGGCCGGCCCCGGTCCTAATGATGCCAGATATCTTTTCGAAGAATTTATTGAGATGATGGAGCAAAAAAAAACAGATAACCGAATATAGAGGGCAGAAAAAAATCCTGCAATCTGACTTCTGTCGTCTTTAGTCTAACTGAACGAAGTGAGGTTATGGTGTGCGGAATTTGTGGAATCGTAAGTTATAAGGCAGGTGAGCCGGTAAAAGAGGAAGAGATAAAGGAAATGCTCAATCGTATTGTTCACCGCGGGCCTGACGACTGGGGAATTTATTGCAAAATTCCCCACGTTGGTTTGGGAATGAGAAGGCTTTCAATAATCGATTTGGTCACCGGGAAACAGCCGATACATAATGAAAATGAGACCATTCAGATTGTTTTTAACGGAGAAATCTATAATTTCAAGGAGTTGCGAGAAAATTTAGAAAAAAAAGGACACCAATTTTATACCTCTTCGGATACCGAAGTAATTGTCCATCTTTATGAGGATTATGGTATAGATTGTCTTGAATCCTTACGGGGAATGTTTTCCTTTGCCCTCTGGGATGCCGGCGAAAAAAGACTTTTTCTTACCCGGGATAGATTGGGTATTAAACCTCTACATTATACTATAATGGGTAAAAAAATCATTTTTGCTTCAGAGATAAAGTCTATTCTTTCATGTTTCGGAGTGGACAAAAAAATAGATTTTTCGGCTCTGGATAGGTATTTATCCTTCGAATACACTCCAGCGCCACAGACTATGTTCAAAACAATAAAAAAACTTTTGCCCGGGCACTACCTTCTTTTCAAGGAGGGAGAGGTAGTTATAAAAAAATACTGGGATATTAATTTCAATGAAGATATTAATGTTAATGAAGAGAAAATTCTGGAAACCCTGAAAGAGTCGGTGAGCTATCGTTTGGTGAGTGATGTTCCTTTGGGGGCATTTTTAAGCGGCGGGATTGACTCCAGCTCTGTAGTTGCTTTGATGAGTAAAGTTATGAATACCCCGGTAAAAACTTTCTCTATCGGATTTGAAGATAAAAGTTATAACGAATTAAATTATGCCCGTATAATTGCCCGCCGGTTTAATACCGAACATCATGAATTTATCCTTAAGCCAGACATACCGGATTTAATCAAGAAGTTGATTGGGTATCTGGATGAACCTTTGGCTGATTTTTCCTGTATCCCTACCTATTTGGTTTCCCAGATGGCCCGCCAATATGTAACTGTTGCTCTCTCCGGGGATGGGGGAGACGAGCTTTTTGCCGGGTACGAGTCTTATGCAGCCGAGAAAATGGCAGGCTATTATTGCCGGCTTCCCAAAATTTTTCGCCACGGAGTAATTGCTCCTTTACTAAGAAGAATCCCGCCCAGCCCTCAAAAAAGGGGATGGATAAATTATCTGCGCCGTTTTACTGCCGGAGAGAATCTCCCGGCAGATTTGAAGCACGCGCGTTGGATGATATTTCTTGCCGAAAAAGACAAAAAGAAACTTTATACCAAAAATTTACAGGGTGAACTGAAAAAGGCTGATACTTATAGACCTTGGAGAGAGTATTTTCGAGCCTCAAGTAATTTTGATTCTTTAAGCCAGCAGCAGTATGTAGATTTAAAAACGTATCTCGCCGAAAACATCCTCCTCAAGGTAGATAGAATGAGTATGGCCAATTCCTTGGAGGTAAGGGTTCCGATTCTCGACCATAAACTCGTAGAATTGGTGGCTGGTCTTCCTTCTTCTTTGAGATTGAAAGGTTTTTCTTCGAAGTACTTATTTAAAAAAGCGATGGGTGAGATTTTACCGGAGGAGGTAATAAATCGTCCCAAACAGGGATTTAGTATCCCCGTCAAAAACTGGTTTAAAGAAGATTTAAAAGATTTACTCCTTGAAGTCTTGAGTGAGGGAGAAATAAATAAGAAAGGCTTGTTCGATTACGGGTATATTAGACAACTTATCGAAGACCATCTAAAGGCAAGAGAAAATCATAGCCACATTCTCTGGGCTTTGATGATTTTTAACCTTTGGCAGAACAAATATCAGGCAAATTAATTATGCCCAAAAGGATAGATTTAAAAAAGATTTTAATTATTGGTTCCGGGCCGATTATTATCAGCCAGGCCTGTGAGTTCGATTATTCCGGCACACAGGCTTGCAAAGCGCTAAAAGAAGAAGGTTTTAAGGTCGTGCTTTTGAATTCAAATCCGGCGACGATAATGACCGATCCCGAGATAGCCGATAGCACCTATATCGAGCCAATAACACCCGAGGTTCTGGAGAGGATTATAGCTAAAGAAAGACCTGATGCATTGCTTCCTACCCTGGGCGGCCAAACAGGCTTGAATACGGCCATTAAAGCAGCTGAAGCCGGCATATTGGATAAATACAAGGTGAAGATGATTGGCGCAGACTATGAGGCGATAAAAAAGGCCGAGAACCGGGAGTATTTTAAAAAATCCATACAGAAGATAAAACTTGATTTGCCGAGAAGCAGTCTTGCTTATAATATGCGAGAGGCAAAAGATGCCTTGAGAGAAATAGCCCTCCCGGTTATTATCCGCCCGAGTTTCACTCTCGGTGGAACAGGCGGAGGAATAGCCGAGACAGAAGAAGAGTTTGAAAAAATAGCAGAATTGGGCTTGAAAAACAGTATGGTAAGCGAAATTTTGATAGAAGAATCGGTGCTTGGCTGGAAAGAATACGAATTGGAGGTAATGAGAGATAAAAAGGATAATGTGGTGATAGTCTGCTCCATAGAAAATTTCGATCCTATGGGTATCCATACAGGGGATTCAATCACCGTTGCTCCGGCTCAAACCCTAACCGATAAAGAGTATCAAAGGATGAGAGATGCGGCCATGGCGATAATAAGAGAAGTAGGTGTCGAAACCGGCGGCTCGAACATCCAATTTGCGGTCAATCCCAAAAATGGGAAAATGGTAGTTATTGAGATGAATCCCAGGGTTTCTCGAAGTTCGGCGCTGGCCAGTAAGGCAACAGGCTTTCCCATCGCGAAATTTGCGGCAAAACTGGCTGTCGGTTATACCCTTGATGAGATACGAAATGACATTACCAAAGAAACCCCGGCGTCATTCGAACCAACAATAGATTATTGTGTCGTAAAAATCCCGCGATTTACCTTTGAGAAATTTCCCGAAGCAAAGGATGTCTTGGGTATATCGATGAAATCGGTGGGAGAAACAATGGCAATCGGAAGGACCTTTAAAGAAGCTCTTCAGAAGGGACTTCGCGGTTTGGAAATTGGACATTCCGGGCTTGATAACAAACTCGATTATCGTAATATCCCTGACGATAAATTAATGCTTAGATTAAAAGAACCTAACGCATCAAGGATATTTTACATAAAGTATGCTTTACAGAAAGGCATGGGTGCAGATGAAATTGTGAATATTACCAAGATTGATCCCTGGTTTATCGATAATATAAAACAGATAGTAAAGCTTGAAAATCAGATGACAGAAGTCAGAACACAGAAGCCAGATGTTGTTTGTCATCTGCCTTCCGGGCTTTTGCTCAAAGCCAAGCAATATGGTTTCAGTGATATACAGATTGCCGATTTAACAGGTTCCGACGAATTATCGGTGAGGGAATTAAGAAAGAAACAAGGAATTAAAGCGATATTTAAATTAGTAGATACATGTGCGGCAGAGTTCGAAGCCTATACCCCGTATTATTATTCAACTTATGAAATGGAGGATGAAACCCGGCGTTCAAAAAGGGAGAAAATAATTATACTTGGCGGTGGTCCGAACAGAATTGGTCAGGGGATAGAATTCGATTATTGCTGCTGCCATGCTTCTTTTGCGCTTAAGGAACTGGGATTTGAAACGATTATGGTCAATTCCAATCCGGAGACAGTTTCGACAGATTATGACACATCAGATAAGCTATACTTTGAACCGCTGACCTTTGAAGACGTTATGAATATCGTCGATAAAGAGGAACCTCACGGTGTAATAGTTCAGTTTGGCGGACAGACTCCGCTTAACTTAGCCCAACGGTTAGAAAATGCCGGTGTACCTATAATTGGCACTTCGGTTGAATCTATAGACACGGCCGAGGACAGAGACAAATTCGCCCGACTTATAAAGAAGTTAAAGCTTAACCAGCCGCAAAACGGCTCGGCCAAGTCAAAGGAAGAGGCAAAGAAAATTGCCGAGCGTATCGGATATCCTGTCCTGGTAAGGCCGTCGTATGTATTAGGCGGCAGAGCGATGAAAATAGTTTATAATGAAGAATCCCTTGATGAGTTTATAAGAGAAGCAAAAGATACTTCCGAGGAACACCCCATGCTTATAGATAAATTTTTAGAGGGTGCTGTCGAGGTGGATGTTGATGCGTTATCCGATGGTGACATTACGGTAATCGGCGGTATAATGGAACATATAGAAGAGGCTGGCATTCATTCGGGAGATTCAGCCTGTGTGTTGCCGCCCCACACTTTAGGTA
>CAZDME010000075.1:0-5125 GCA_964506785.1 uncultured bacterium
CTAAAGGATTCGACTCGTCTTTCTTTCGTTCGTGAAAAGTATGCGAACATCCCGTAATAATAAGCATAATGATAAATGTCAGGTATATATTTCTCATTTAGCATTCTCTCAGTTTAGCATTAACAGCGCTGAATTAAGCAAAAGCGCGAAGCTTATCCATAAAATATATGGCGTAAGCAAAAAAAACGCCGGTTTTGAAATATTAAAAAAAACTGCCATAGTCCATACTATAGCCAGCCACAAAAACACGATTACAATCATGCCGCCGCCTATTGACCTGCCCCCGAAAAAAACAACCGGCCATAAACTGTTTAAAGACAGTTGCAGAACAAAAATCGCCAGCGCCGATCTTACGCCGGGCGTTCGTAATCCTTTACGCCAAACAGTGTATGCCGCGATACCCATCATGGTATACAAAATTATCCATACGGGCCCAAAAATCCGGTCAGGCGGGTTAAAAAATGGTTTTTTGAGACTCTCGTACCATAACGGCATAGAATATCGAGTAAACAACCCTCCGATTACTCCGGCAAGCTGACAAAGTAAAATGCTTATTAACAGTTTAAACATATCAGGCCGTACCGCCGAAACGTTTATCGCCTTTAAGCGCTTTTACCGCTTTTAAGGCGCTCTTTTCTTTATCCTTAATCTCTAACATTATATCAAAATCATAAGGCCTGGATGCTTTTAAAAAAGTCTTAAAACTTTTTATATCGATAGATTCCGCGTGGCTTCCGGGTTTTGCATTTTTTTTCTGGAGGCTGTAATCCACCATTAAAATCCCGTCTTTTTCTTTCCATGTTCTACGCGATAACTTTATTGCGCCCGACACCGATTCTCCGGAGCAGTTTACCGAGTGATGAAATACGTCAAAAAGTACGGGAACGCCTATTTTATTACTTATAGACATACAATTTCTCAATGTATAGCTAACGTCGTCGTTTTCGATAACAAGCCGTCTCTTTACTGCGCTATCTAACTTGCCAAAGCGGTATATAAACCTATCGATGCTTTCTTTCTTATTTCCATACACGCCGCCCACATGTATCTGCATCTTCGCTTTATTGTCGAGTTCCATTAAGTCAAGAACCTGTGCATGATAAAGAAGCTCTTTATGGCTTCTTTTGAAAATATCTTCATCTAGTGAATTTATAAGCGTAAATTGATCGGGGTGCATGGATATTCTTATGCCATGCTTCTTAATAAATTTTCCTATCTCTATAAAAGTACTTTTAAAATGCTCCTGCCAATTAAATTTGCATACCGGATGGGAGGCAAAAGGCACAAGAACTGAAGATATCCTGAAGAAAAAAATATTGTTTTTTACGTTAAATCGCAGCATCTTTAAAAGGCAATCCAGGTTGTTCTCAACTGATTCAATAAGACGGCTGTCTGAATAAGATTTCAGCCTGAATGTCTTACCGGCTTTGCATCCTAACGTCCGATTTAAACAAGGGTAACCTATTCTCATTTCATTTCCAGCTCTAAGACTTCCTGAAATCGCTGTACAAAAATATATCTATCAACCTTTATGGAAACTATAGACGTTTCCGGGTCATTGATAAAACCTCTTAAATGGGGAAATCTTTTTAAATAGAGTTTTTTATACTTTGTTTGTAGGGGTAAGTTTACCCGTTTCGCCTTTCCGTTCACTGTCAAAGCAACAGCATCCTTGAAATCTCTGACATAATTTCTTCTGCTATCGATTAACATAGATACATTACGGTGTTTAATAATGTTTCTATACTTTCTCGTATGGCGCATCGTAGCAAAAAGTATAAATCTAAGGTCTTTTGTAAAAGAAAATCCTACCAAGGTGCCATAAGGATAGATATCCCCTTGAGTCGCAAGAACGCCTAATGTCTGCTTTTTTAGAAGTTCTTTTACTTTGTCTTTTAGCTTAGACACGTTTTTCCTGTCTCGCCTTTTGCATACTTTCGGTTACCCTTCGAATCTCGTATCTATGCATATATCAGGCACTTACAAATAGCCGTACATATCTTTTAAAAAACCTAAAATCATCATACAATAACGGATCTGGCGGCCATCCGAAAATACGGATATAGATATTCTCTACTTTAATAGACAGATTATAGCATAAGGAGCGGGATGGGAACAGATTTATAATTCCGTGTAATCCCGAAGCTGAACGCGAAAGCGATTCAGTGAAAAAGCGGCAAAAAGTTTAAAAAGTGCCTGATTTTCTTCTTATTTTTTAGGGCAGGGGGTGGTTTTTGACGTAAGCAAAAATGGATTCTTCATCAAGGCGATTTCGGCATTTTATCTTTGTCGCCGTTATTGAACTTTTCCTTTTTAGCGCTGAGTCCGTCCTCTAAATTTTCCAATTCCCGCATCATTTCAATAGAAACTGAATGAGCGGGCATCCTTTTCTTTAACTCCTCTATTTTCTTTTCAATAGCCAAAATTTTCCCTTTAAGCCTGTTTTCAGTTTCCAATTTTCAGCATCTTTTTATTACTAATTCTCAACCTAAAAAATTCCATCCATCAAAAAACATTTTAATCTATTAAGAGAAATTTTGTAAGGTTCTATATTAAGCTTCATCCAATCCGCAAATTCGAGTAACTTCTCAGGCGAATTACTCGAATATTTCTCAAATATGCCGATGGGGTCGAGTAAAATTGCCTTATCATGCCGGGGGAAGGTCTCATTAACCTTGCCCTGATCCCAATCCTTAAAAATTACTTTCCGGTATTCCAGCCAGCCGGGAGAAAGCCAATATACTTTTTTACCCATGCTTATCTTTTCTCTTTCATCCATGCCGGCAAGCATGTCAATACAGTTTTTTGCCTTAATTCTTTTAGCGTCCGCGCCTGTTTCCTGAATAATTCTATCTATGCCCCTTGAAGGATCTTTGGTATCGATAAAACATTTCTCGCCATACACTATAAGGATTTTTTTTGAATACTTTTTCGCATTTTCAATTTGTTTCTTAAGCTGTTTTTCGAGTTCATGGGGAATTTCGTGCAGGCCGGGTGCGGTATATAAAAGCTTATCGGCGTTCAAAAAACCCTCTTCCCTTAAAAGGTTGAGCTCACGGCTCAATATACCGCAGGATATCACGGTATATTCCTTAAAATTTGCCGAAGGAAATGTTTTCATTTCAAATTAAATTTCCCGTATCGTTCAAAATCTTTTTAACAGAAACGCAGGCGGGTGAATTATCAGGGAGCCCTAACAACGACTTACCGCTTAAATTATATTTCTTTAATTCCATGTCATATGGTATTTTTCCCGTATAATATCGGCTGATTTTACGCAAATGCTCCTCTGACTCCGGCTCAAACTCATGGTTCCCCATTGCGTAAAGATGTTTATATTTAATATCGCAAGATTTAGTTATATCTTCCACTCTTTTTATATGTTTTATCGATTTTAACGAAGGGTCTAAAAATATAAAAAGGTCGTCTATATCCGACGTTATCTTTCTATTTAAATGCTCCACCCCCGCGGGTGAATCTATTACTATATTTCTATAGCTTTTGGACAATCTCGGAATATTTTCTTTTAGTAAATCATCCGGGACGCAATAGCAGCCCGGCAGTAATTTTACGCCCAGTGTAAGCAGATCAAAATTTTCCCCCTCATGTAAGCAGTCGCTTTGAAGCAGGTATTCCATCTGATGATGCAAGGGCGTCGAGTCGAATTCCTTGCCGCCTTTTCTTTTCCGTATAATATTGTAAAGCGCGTCTGAAACAGTTATCGTCTGATCATTATCTAAATTTATGCCGAGCATATCTGCCAGATTCTGGTCAGGGTCAAGGTCAATAAGAAGTGATGGGGCCTTAAGATATCTGGCGGCCAATGCCACAAATGTGGTTTTTCCGGTACCGCCTCTTCCGGTAGAAACTATTATTTTAGCCATTTTTTGATTTTATTCCCTTACCTTTCTTTTTTTGTCAGGATGCCGCTGATTGGGATTCATCCAGTGAATGCGTGGGCGCAACGATTCTTTCAAGCCGATTACCATGATATTTCTTAACCATTTCTCTCACTGTTGAATTTTCATCTATTTTATAAATATCTACAAAATTCTCCTTCAGCATATAAAAAGATAACTCCCCTATTTGGCAGGTGAACAATATATCCAGCTTGTACTTAATGACCGCTTTTATGACCTTAATTCCTATATGTTTCTTTTCGTCCAAAAACTCATTATAATAAAAATCCTCTATTTCCGCGCCTTTATCGCTCATGCGTAAAATAATATAGTACGGGGCTCGTCCGAAATGGCCGTGAACTTTTGAATTTAAACCGTCGATATCTTTCACCGGAATAATTGCCGACACAATGCTCTGCCTTGAAGGCTCAACATGTATAAAAACGGATTCGACATCTCCATAAGTTTTTATTATAGAATTTTCTGTTTTATCCGCGAGTTCATGCGCCCGATACAAAGGAAGCAAAGGCGAGGTCTGAATCTTACATTCCACCATTTTAAAAGGGCCTGATTGGCGGATTTTGACTTCACTCGTTCCCTTAACACCGTATATCTCATTTATCTTCTTCTCGATAAGAGATGCGAGCGCGGGGTCTAAATTGGCGTCTAAAAGCGCCAATAAAGACATCCATACGCTCCTGATTCCTAATTTAACGATTAAAAGCGAAATAAAGACTATAATAAGCCCTTCTATAAGGGGAATCCGCAAATACGCCAGCCATATTCCCGCCAGAACGACTATCGAAGTGATAATATCTAAAAATGATTCCTGGGCATTGGCTATAAGGGATTGGGAATTGATTTCTTTACCTGTCTTTTTTTCTTTTCTGGCTATAAAAAAAGCTCCTATGGCCGATAATCCACTTACAAAAAGAGGTAAAACAGGCAACTCCCCTTTTTGGGTTACATGAAAAAATTTATGAAAACCTTCTTTGAATATCCCGGCGCCGGCCGCGATTATAAAAATCCCTATCAAAAGAGTAACTAACGTTTCTGCCTTATACAATCCATATGGAAACTTCGCGCTTTTTTTCTTCCCTGCCAGCCAGAGCCCAAATCCGGAAGCGAAAATGGCCAAAAGGTCTGCCCCGCTATGAAAAGCATCAGCTAACAGTATCTTTGAATCGAAAAGATATCCTATAGCACCTTTGGTTACCGCTAAAAGC
>CAZDME010000076.1:0-4991 GCA_964506785.1 uncultured bacterium
CGCTTTTTCCAAGGAGGTTATTCCACTCATCCCCTATTTCATAAAACTTATTTTCATCCTGAATAATTTCTATCATTTTTTGTAAATTGTGCGCGCCAGTTGGGCTGCCTTTAGTTCAACTAAAGATAAATCCTCCACATTGGGCCGGCCTCTTATGTCACCCAGTCTTCCTTTTACACTTCCCTCATCCCAGCCATGGAATTCCCCAATCTCATACCACTCATCTTTTATATCGAAACCAAGATGCTCAAAAAACTGCCTTATATATTTCCCAACAGGGATCGCCTCGTTTATCCCGCAGTGGGGGCCAGAATAGGTGCAAAAAACAAGAGCGCTTTTATTAATAATTGGCGGAGAAGATAAATTTACGTCTCCCGAGTTTCTATATCTTTTCTCATTTTTCTTAATAAAATTGAATACCGGCGGGGGGGGAAGCGAATGGAGCACCGGCGAACCAAAACAAACCAGGTCATAATCGAAAAAATCCTCCATTTCCGCTTCATTTACTTTTTTAACGTCTACATCGAGGCCTCCTTTCTTCAATCCTTTCTCAATCGCCAGGGCAACCTTTTCAGTATTACCCGTGTTCGAAAAATATATCACCAGGGCATTATTCATTTTGAGAACCTCCTTTAAAATTTCTCCTCCTTTAAAAAACCTATATTGCCACTTCCTATTTTTTTTGGGGCTAAAATTTTTTGCTAAATTCTTCAAAAATAATTTGAAAAGTTTTTCCTTTTTGCTATACACTAGCCAATCCTCTTTCACTAAAACTTTATATTTTCTTAGCTAAATATTTTCGTCCGCAAATACTGCCGGGCAAAAGGCCTAAAAATAAATCCTATCGGAGTGCCTTTCAGTTTTCTATGAGCAAACCACCCCAGGCGTTTTACCCCTGCTTTTTTGACCCTGGGAAGTTTATTTTCCCGGGACATATTTCCCAAATTGGCCGCAATCAACCTTCTCGCCACCTCCGAAAATGCCTTTTGCCTATTGGTTTCCTTCAATATCTTTTTAATCTTAAAGGAAAATCCCTCTCTAATCATTTTCTCAACTTCACCTTTATCAAACCCGCCTTCGTTTAAAAAATAAGATAAGATGCCACCGCAATTTGAAACAAAGCCCGGAATATAGGTTATCCCTTTTTCAAAAAGCCGATGTTCAACTGCTTCGGTAGCCGCGATATTAGAAATAGGAATGATAATTCTTGCCTGAATCTGATTAATATTTTCTAAATTTATGCAGTCTGCCCGGGCGCCTGGAATAAGCAGGTCCGTCTTTTGTAAAATTAAATCTTTAGTAGCCCCTCTTTCCCCTTTCGGGTAAAAATTCACCAGGCTATCCCCGTATTCCTTTTTTAAACTGCAAAGTCTCTGGATATCCAAGCCGTTAGGGTCAAATAGACCTCCGGACAATGTAGAAATACCGATAATTTTAGAGCCGGCATTAGAAAATAATTTTGCCGCTTTTTCCCCGACTTTACCAAAACCCTCTATAGTTACAGAAAGTCCTTTTAACATTGCACCTTTATGCTTTAATAATTCCTCTGCTGTTAAAAATACGGTCAAAGCAGTAAAATAGCCAGAATCGATTTCTTTACTAGCTAAATAATTAATTCCTGCCCCCAGAAAGATGTTTGATAAATCTTCGCTATTTATACCTAAGTCTTCACCCGGCGAATACTTTCCTTCTTTAATTAATCCCCTTATTTCTCTCCCAAACGCCAAACAGAGCTCTTTCTTTTTCTCCCTGTCCATTTTAGGATGTGCAACAATACCCGCTTTGGCACCGTCTTTTTTGATATTTAAAAAGGCGAATTTCATCGTCATCTCATGGGCAAGATTAGCTATCTCTTCCAGGGTTACCTCTCCCGCCATTCTGATACCGCCAGTGGCAAAACCGTTCACGCATCTATCAATAACCACAAAAGCAGAAAGGCCGGAATTTTTATCTTTAAACTCTTTATAGAAATCTGGTTTTAATTTAGCTAATGATTCCATTGGATTTTTATTTTCTTTGTTATATTTTTAGCTTTTGAATAAGAAGCGGCTGCTTCCCCGATTGAGTTTTTCGGATCGAATCAACAGCTTTGATTTCCACATCAAAATCATTGAAAAACTTTTCTTTTAATTTTTCCCTTATTTTTTTTAGGTCGCCTGGCGAAAAACTATTCTTTCTGATTATTTGAAGCTCCAGCTTCCCTTTTTCTCTCTGGATAAACTGAAACTGCTTGACATTATCCGATGCATTGGGAATATCTACGATAGTAACCGAAATTATACTGCCGCTTTTTGAAACGATAAAATTCCTCTTTCTGCCGCCAACTAAATCTAACAAAGGCAGCCCCCGACCACAGGGGCAACTTTCTTTAAAGTAGCCAATATCTTTAGTGTTATAACGGATAAAGGGCATTCCGTAATTATTAAGGCTGGTGGCCACGATTTCCCCGGATTTCCCATCACTGATAGGCTTTCCAGCTTCAACCAATTCTACAATTCCGTATTCTGAAAAAATATGGTGTCCGGTATGCTTTTCACATTCAGCCGCAATCACCACTCTTTCTTCCAAAGAATACACGTCAAATAATTCACAGCCAAAATATTCGCCGATTAATTTTCTCTGCCAGGGATACAAAACCTCAGAATTAGTAAAAATTGCCCTGGGTTGAACCGGCCTTTTAATTCCTAATTCTTTAAAAAACCCAATTAATGCCTCAAGCGAAGCCGGAAATGCCTCGATAAATTTGGGTTGATATTTTTTTAACGCCTCGGCAAAAAAAGGCACATTTTTATAATTAATATCATAGCTTGAAAAAATTAACTGACTCCTGGCTGGATTATAATGAATGATTTGTTTTCTTCCATGTTTATCCCCTTTTACAATATAAGAGCCAAGAATAACCTTTAAATCGCGAAATCCCTGTCTCCCCCAGCGGTAATGCCGCCACATATAGGGTCCAAAGTTAAAAAACTCCAATCGTTTCTCCGAGAAAAAGATTAAAGGCTCGCCAGTAGTTCCGCTTGTTGAAAAACGAAGGAGGCTCTTTTTATCAATATTGGTGGCTATCATCTCTTTGAAATGAGTCCTTACCATATCTTTTGTTAAAATTGGCAATTTTGCCAAATCCTCTACCCTTTTTATATCATTCGGTAAAAGTCTGTTTTCCTTAAAAATCCGGTGATAATAGGGGCTTTTTTCATAAGCATGTTTAACTAAAAGGCGCAATCTTTCATTCTGGAAGTTTTCCAATTCCTCTCTTGACCACCACTGACTCTTTTCCAGGAATTCCAATTGCCGGAAAAACTCTTTGCCCCAACGCACCTTTAAAGGAAGCCGGCTATACCCCCATTTAGCCATTGATTTCAAACGCTCGGGCATATAGTTTCTGCTTTTATTATATATTTCTTCCCAGAACATATTTTTCTTCCCTGTTATTGCCGGTCGGTTTAATTTTGGAATCGACATAGTTGAATTTACCCGAAGACAAGCGTTCAATTTTATCAACAAACTCTACATGAACCTTTACCTTCCCTCCCAGAACCCTTGAATAAAGGGCAAGAAGAGATCGAGTGTCCTCTTCCGAAAAAGAATTTTCTTTAACAACCTTTAAAGAAATCTCGTTTATTTTATCCTGAAAAATCTGAATTTGTTTGATTCGTCTGGAAAGATTTTTATCAAAAAAAACATAATCTGGCGAAGTAATCAAATATCCCTGGGAGGTGGCAAAAAGAGATTTTCCCCGACCGCCATATATCTCGATAACGGAAAAAGAACTGCCGCAAGGGCACCTCTCTTCTTTATAACAGCCGAAATCTCCGGTGGCATAACGAATAAAGGGCATAGAACGATTATGGAAGCCTGTAACGACAAATTCCCCTATCTCCCCCGGCTTGCAGGGCTTCCCATTTTTAATTACTTCTAGGAGACCTGAATCAAAAGAAACATGCATCCGCCCTTCGGAACACTCATTGGCAAATATCGTTCTTTCTTCCATCCCGTAGCTATTAGAAATCTTTCTCTTAAATACACTTTCTATTTTCTCCCGCTGGGCTGGATAAAGCATCTCTGCCTGCGTAAGAAGAACCCTCATTGGTAAATTTATTTTTTCTTTATCAAGAAATTTTGCAAATTGGAATAATAAAGAGGGATAAGCAAGTAACACATCAACCTTATAATTTTTAATTAACCGGACCATTTCGTGCAAATATTCATCCTCAAAAAAATGCGTATTTAGCTCAAGCATTTTATTTATAAAGTCGCAAAAATAACGGTCCTCTTTATTGATTTTGCCCTGGCGGTATCCTATCGGCATACACATTAAGGCATGCCGGTCGTTCAGATTATATCCAGCCCAATTATGCCACCTCCAGAATAAAACATCATAAAAAGAGAGTAAGCGACTATCAATATAAAACTGGAAAGGCATCCCGGTTGAACCACTTGTGGTAACGACTTTAGGTCTAAATTTTTCTCTATTATCCGCCATGAATTGTTCGGTCTTTCTGCGCATAAAAGATTTTTGAATTATGGGTAATTTCGAAATATCTTCTAATGCCTTAAAATCTTCTCGGCTGAGATGGTTCTCTCGGAAAAAATCTCGATAAAAGGGAACCTGTCTGCTTGCATGCTTTAACAAAGCCCGCATTTTTCTAAGCTGGTACCGTTCCATCTCAAAAGAAGATAAAAATTCGTGCCTTTTGCAAAGAAATCGGTAAATAAAAAAGCTTGGGCCGTATTTACCAAGTTTATAAAGATGATGTGAAATTGGTAGCTTTACAATAATCTTTTTTAAAAATCGCTTAATTTCAGCTTGGTTAGTTTTCATAATTACTTAAATAAACTTTGTGTTGAATATAGCTCCACTCTGTCACTAAATTCAGCGGGGATAATTCTGTCATCCTTGCTTAATTTTTCCCCGAAACGATAAACGGTTAATTTAGATAAACCCCTTAGATCACAATTTCTATAAATTTTTTGAAAATTCTCCTTTG
>CAZDME010000077.1:0-4905 GCA_964506785.1 uncultured bacterium
GGCAATTATACGGGGTATTTCAATCGTCATTTACCCTTTTACCAATACGAAAGGAGGAGAAAATGGCAGAGAATGAAACTAAACACGATAAATTCAAGAGGCTGGCGACCAAAAGAGTCAATGATACAATCAAGAAGCTAAAGAATATCGGTAATTTATCGGCCCCAAGCTATGAATACAGCGAAGAAGAGATAAATAAGATATTCTCAAGCCTCCAAGAGGCTTTAGATAACGCCAGAAACAAATTTTTTTCCAAGAAGATTAAGAAAGACAGTTTTGAATTTTAAAATTTCGTCTATTGAAAGGAAATTATAAACGGCAAAGGTGATTTTACAAAGGAGGTGAAAGGATGAAGATAATAGTTTCGACTTTCGTAGTTTTGTCTCTTTGTTTTTTTATCTGTGGTTTTGGCTGCCAGCATCTTCAGGCCAAATATCATCCCGGAGGGCCATATTACTATAAATGCTGGGCCGGTTCAAAAGTGCCCTTCCGGCCTGTCGATGAAATTACCCTGGTAGAGGCAAAATTGATTGAGACCAATGGTTATCCTTATTACGAGGCCCATTTTAATCAGGACGGTTATATTGAGTCTTTTAAGAAATATAGCGATGGAAAAGTAGACTGGGTTGACAGCTATTACTATAAAGGCGGAATTTTTGAGAAGAGGGAGCTCAAAAAATCGGACGGCTCTAAAATCGTCGAGAAGTACGATAAGGAAGGCAATTTAGTAGAATAATAATGGCAAAAAAAGAAATCAGGTTTATTTTACTGCTTGCCATTAGTTTATTAATTATTGGCTGCCGGCAGGATATTTCTGAAAAAAATCAGGATTTTATACCCCAAACAGGGGATTTGCTCTTTCAAGATCTTGATTGCGGCCCTCTTTGTCAAGCCATTGAAAAGGTTACCGGCGGATATAAAGGGGCAAATCTTTCCCATCTGGGTATTGTTGCTAAAAATGATAAGGGCAATTTTGTAGTTATTGAAGCCCTGCCAAAAGGGGTTGAGGTTGCGCCGTTAGAGACCTTTCTCAACCGTAGTTTAGATACGGATGAGCGGCCCAAGGTTATTGTGGGGCGTCTTAAAAAAAACTATCGTTATCTGATACCTTCAGCCATTAAAGAGGCCTTTATTTTGGAAGGCAAGCCTTATGATAAAGCATTTGCTATCGGTAATAACCGCTATTACTGTTCGGAACTTATTTATGAAATATTTTTACGGGCCAATGATGCTCAACCTTTATTTAGATTAGAACCGATGACCTTCAAAGCCCCGGACAGCGGAGTTACTTTTCCGGTCTGGGAAGAATATTTTTTCGAATTAGGTGTTTCTATCCCGGAAGGCAAGCCCGGCATTAATCCCGGCAGCATTTCACGGTCGGCAGTTTTAACTGTTATTTGCCCGTATGGTAAGCCGGATGGATTGAAAAAAGAAGATATTGACTAAAAATGGGACGCGATGGATTATTTAAAAATAAAAATATGCCCGGCTCAAAAGGATGATATGCCGGATATAAAAGAGAAGATTAAAAAGTATCTTTTGGATTCTACCAATATCGGGTATCAGCAGTTTTTTGTAGCTAAGGTTGATGGCCGGATAGTTGTCTTTGGCCGGATTATTGACCATGAAAAATTTTTTGAGACGGCTTCTTTAGGGGTAAATTATTATTACCGGGGGAAAGGCTTGGGTACCAAGATGATTATATTTCTCGTTGAAGAGGCAAAGAGAATGAATCCCAAAAAGCCCATTTATGGGGTTACGCATCGGCCGAATTTTTTTAAAAAGGTTGGTTTCGAAATAGCCGGGGCCTATCCTGACTATTTCGATTATAAAAAAAATCGGATATGCAAATATCCCTCTAAAATTGAGATAATGAAATATAAAGAAAAGACCTGGGTTAGTAAAACAATGGATGAGCTGATTTGAAAAAATATTTAAGGATAATTCTGGTTTTAGTAGCTTTTTTATCATTCAGTAATCCTGCCTTTAGCCGGCCGGTATTATGGAATTCATTTAAATACGGCGCCTTTAATTTTTACCAGCAGTTCAAATATTCATATGAAGTAAAAAAAAATAAAATTATTTTAAAACTCGCCAAAAGGATATTTGGCGCGGAATATCCTGATGTGGCAATTTTTTTGAATAATTTGGCGGTTCTTTATCAGGAAAAGAATAGATATGAAGAAGCTGAAGCTTTTTTAAAAGAGGCAATAGAGATAACCGAAAAAGCTTTTGGGGCAGATGCGCCTAATCTAACTACCTACCTGGATAATCTGGCCGTGCTTTATTATGCTCAAAAAGAATATGACCAGGCTGAATCTTTTTTAAAGAGGGCAATAGCGATTATAGAGAAAAATTTTGGGGCGGATGATATTAGATTAGCGGCAAGTTTGAACAATTTGGCAGAGTACTATCGCAACCAGGGTGACTATGCCCGGGCCGAAAATCTTTATAAACGGGCGCTTGAAATTAAAAAAGAAGAATTTGGAGCGGATGATCCCAGGCTGGCGGTTTCATTGAATAATCTGGCGGTACTTTACTTAAAGCAGGGGCAGTACGGTAAAGCAGAGCTTTTATGTAAGCAAACTGTAGAGAAATATAAAAGAGTCGGCGAATCAGATTATCGGCAGGTGGCGCAATTCCTGAACAACCTGGCAGTACTTTATCAAGATCGAGGCAGATATGACGAAGCTGAACTTCTTTATCAACAAGCCATAGAGAAATATACGCAGGCCTCTAAGCCTGATTATCGTAATTTAGAAAAATCTCTCTATAATCTGGCAGTACTTTATCGAAAACAGGAAAAATACGATAGGGCGGAATTATTTTTTAGGAAGTTACTATTTATAAAGGAGAAGATTTTTGGGCCGAGTCATCTTGAAGTAATGCAACCCTTGAATCTTCTGGCGGAAATTTACCTTAGGCAAAAAAAATATGCTGAAGCCCAAGTTCTGCAAGAGAGGTTGGTTGAAATGACAAAAGAGATTTACGGTTTAGATCGGCCCGAAGTGGTACAATCTTTAAACGCTTTAGCTGATTCTCATTTACGCCAGGGCGAATATGCTGAAGCCACCTCTCTTTACCGGCAGGCCATAGCCATCTATGAAAAAGCCAATAGGCCAGAAGATCTTGAATTGGCGCAGCTGTTAAGTAACCTGGCGGCAATTTACTTAGAGCAGGGTAACTATGCTGAAGCTATCCCTCTTTACCGGCAGGCCATAGCCATCTATGAGAAAGCCAATAAATCAGAAAATCTTGAATTGGCGCAGCTGTTAAGCAGCCTGGCGGCAATTTACTTAAAGCAGGGTAACTATACTGAAGCCATCTCTTTTTGCGAGCAGGGCATAGCCATATATGAGAAAGCCAATAAATCAGAAGATTCTCAACTGGTACGGTTGTTAAATACCCTAGTAGACATTTACTTTGAGCAGGGTAACTATGCTGAAGCCATCCCTCTTTGCCGGCAAGGCATAGCTATCTATGAAAAGGCCGATAGGCCAGAAGATCTTGAATTGGCGCCGCTGTTAAGCAGCCTGGTAGAAATTCATTTCAAGCAGGGTAAAATTGCTGAGGCTGAGGTTGTGTTAAAACGCTTAATATCAGTAATGGGGGAAAGATATGGGAATGACTATTTCGCAATGGCCGGGGTTCTTAATCGCCTGGCGTATCTTTACTTCTCCCAGGATAAATATGCTGAAGCCGTCTCTCTTTGCCAGCAGGTCATAGCCATATATAAAAAAGCCAATAAACCAGAAGATCGTGAACTATTCCGGGCTCTAAACTTGATGGTACAGATTTATTTAATCCAGGGTAAATATGATGAAGCCCTTCTTTTTTGCCAGCAGGCTTTGGACATGCATGAAATAGCCGCCAGTCCAAAATATTTCCCAGAGGTGCAATTTCTAAAGCTAACTATAATTTCTTTAAAACAGGGAGGAAATGAAGAAATTGAAGCGGCTATTAATCGGTTAACGGCTCTAGCAGGGAAAAATGATGGGCAAGGCTATTCTGGAATGATAGAACCTTTAACCAAGCTGGGGCAGCTTTACTTCCGTCAGGGCAAATATGATAAAGCAGAAATTTTTTGGAAAAAAGCACTATCAATAGCCAAAGATATCCCTGGATCAAATCATTTTATGGTAGAGCGATGTTCAATGGATCTAATTGAAATTTACCTTGCGCAAGGCAAAAAATCTGAAGCGGAATTTCTTCAAAAAAAACTATATAAACAAGTATTAGAAACAATGGATAATCCTTACAAAATAAGCAATCATGGGCAACGACTAGAATTTTCGAAACTTATAGTTTCTTTGGTAAATTTTTACGCAGAACGGGGTGAATATGAAGAATCCTCCTTATTGGCTAAAAAGGCATTGGCACTAATGGAAAAAAAACTTGGATTAAACTATAATCAGCTAATTCAAGAGTTGGAAAATATTGTAGTGTTTTATGAGAAAGACGGGAATAAAAGTGAAGCGGAAAAAGTAAAAGAACGAATAAAAATAATCCGTTCAAACAACTGAATATTGAAAGGTTAAATAGATTAGGTTAAAACGGGAGTGGAAACGGCCGCGTCAATTATTTTAATAATTTTCAGCCTGATAGGGTTTGCCGCTATTTTTTTACTGGGTTCGGCGCTTTAATTATTTTTATCGGGTCCGGGATTATATTCATCCTGACAATTTCCCGAATAATTGAATAAAGCCGCAGACAAAGTTACTTTTTCAGGTGGTTTTATTTATTTTTCTATAATTTATTCTTGAAAATTATAGAAAACTTGTGTTATGATATCGCGTCTTTATTCAAAAGGAGAAGATATGGAAAAATTAAAATTAGACACGGTAAGAGTTGAAGTGAAAAGATTAATCGAGCCTTATTTAGGAAAGTTATTAAATATCCATAAAG
>CAZDME010000078.1:0-4747 GCA_964506785.1 uncultured bacterium
AGTATTTTCCGTCCATAGAATTATTCCTTTATTTTTTAATGGATTCAACTGGTATAAAGGAAGCGGCAGTTTCTTAATTGCCGAACCAGAAAAGGCATTAGTTGATAGTTTATACCTCTCTGCCTGCCGGAAAAAACAATTTGGTTATTTCCCAGAATTACATTTCCCAAGAGAATTTAGTTTCAAAAAAGTAAGAAGCTGGGCAAAGAAGATTCCTAATCCGAGAATCAGCTCAAATGTCCAGAAAAAGATATTGGCATTTAAAAAATAAGAAAGATTGATTTTCTTTATCTCTTATGATATAATAAAATCCGGCTACAATTTACCAAAGAGGGAAACGAAAGAATCAACTTAGGGGTTGGATATCGGATATATGAAGAGACAAGCCGCATACTTTATATCCTCTATGGCCGTGGCAGTATTTTTTGCCGTTTCAGCCCAGGCCAGTTATGAAATGGTGAAGGAATTTGAAGAAAAAGAAACCCGCCTGAAGATAGAAGAGCTATCCCCGCAGCCGGAAGAAAATTTTTTTGAGGCGCCGGTTAAAGAAGAGCCGGCTGAAAAAGAATGGCTGATTGAAAGAGAATGGCCGGAGGAGGAAGGTATAATTCCCGAAAAAGAATTTTCCCCAGAAGAAGAGGCTTTCCCGCCTACAGAAATACCGATTATTGAAGAAGGAATCCTGGAGCCGCTAAAAGAAATATCCCCTGAAAAAAGCGAGAAACACGCTGAAATCCAAAGGATAAAGAATAACAGCTATTACTTGGGGGCGGATGATGTCATTAAGGTATCGGTCCTGCGCCATCCGGAATTTTCCGGGGAATTTGTCGTTGAGCCTAACGGATATATCTCGGTACCCTATTTAGACCCGGTAAAGGCCGAAGGGTTGACTAAATATCAGCTCAGAGACAGGCTGACGGCGGTTTTATCCGATTTTATCGAAAAACCCACCGTTGATGTGCGAATAACCGAATACAAAAGCCAGTTTATTTATGTCGTGGGCGCCGTTAACCGCCCGGGTAAATATTCAACCCAGGGGAAAAAGATGACCGTAAGAGATGCGATTACCGCCGCCGGAATGCCGAGCCGCGGGGCTTCCCTGCGTTATGCTTATGTTTTCAGCCCGGATCCGGATGTGCCGAAAAAAACGGTTAAACTATACGATTTGATGTACCGGGGGAAAATGGAAGATAATATCGAATTGAAACCAGGCGAAATTATTTATATCCGTGCAACAGTCATTTCGAAATTAGGCGGTTTTCTCGAGCAACTCCTCAATCCTGTCGAAAGAGCCACTGCCATCAAATACATACAAGAGGCATATTGAAGAGGTAGCCGGCTATGCCCATCACCAAGGTTAAAGTCAGCTTAAAGGATTATGTCCAGGTTATTTTCCGCCGAAGGTGGCTGTTCATCATCCCGTTTATCAGCGTTTTTGCCACTTCCACCCTGGGTAGTTTTCTTTTGCCTAAGGTTTTTGCCTCATATACGACTATCCTGGTTACCGAGGAGAAAATAGTCAGTCCTTTAATCGGCGATTTGGCGGTATCCACCGCAGTAAAAGAACGCCTCAATGCCTTAACAGAGGAGATTCTAAGCTGGGACAGCCTGGTCGAGCTGACTAATAAAGTCGGGCTGGGGAAAGAGATAAAATCACAGGAGGAATACGAAAAACTGCTTTTGGGCATCCGGGACAAAGTCATTGTCGACCTGAAAGGGCAGGATATTATCCAGATATCCTATCGGGGGAAAAATCCGGAGCAGGTTCAGCAAATTGCGGCTACTTTAACCGATATTTTTATTGAAAAAAATCTTCAGTCAATAACCGAAGAGGCCTCCTCGGCGATTCAGTTTATCGAAAACCAGCTGGTTATTTATAAAGAGAAGCTGGAGCATTCGGAAAGAGCCTTAAAAGAATTTAAAGAGAAGTATCAGGCAGAATTGCCCGGTGAGGTGAATGTTAACCTGGGCCGGCTGGTTGATTTTCAATCTGAACTGCTTAAGGTCCAGTTAGAACTGGAAGATGCTATGCGAAGTAAAAGGCTTTTGGAAAGGCAGCTTTCCGGAGAAGAGCAGGTTGTCGTTTCTGAAGTTACCCGGATAAGAAACCCGCTGGTTGCCCAGTTAACCCAGCACCTGGTCGATTTGAAAATGCAGCTTAATACTCTTTTGGTTGACGCCAAAGAAAGCCATCCCCTGGTGCATGAGCTGAGGCGGGAGATTGCCGATATCCAAAGTCAAATTGACCAGGAAAAAGAAAGTACGATTAGCGAAGAAACCTCAGCGGTTAATCCGGTTTATCAAGAACTGGAACAGCAGCATCGAGCAGTCGAACTGACAATCGATTCTTTAAAGTCCCGTCAAAAAACCCTGAAGACACTGGAAAAAGATTATCAACTGCGGGTAAGAAGCGTACCGGCGCAAGAGCAGGAGTTAGCCGAATTAACCCGGGATACCCGGGTAAATGAGGGGATTTACAGCATGCTTCTGCAGAGGTTAGAGGCGGCCAAGATTTCCCAGCGGTTGGAGACTTCCGATAAAGGAACTAAATTCCGGGTTTTGAATGAAGCCCGCCTGCCGCTCAAGCCGATTAAGCCGAATAAGGTAAAAATTTCTTTTTTAGGCCTTTTTGTGGGCACCCTTTTGGGATTTGCCACTGTTTTTGTGCGTGAATTCACCGACCATTCCATAAGCAGTATCGAAGATGCCAAAGCGCTTTTGGATTTACCGGTTTTGGCCTCTATCCCGCGCATCTATACCCAGCGGGAAATCCACCTTCTTAAGCTTAAACAGAATCTTTTATTAATCGCCGTGGGGTTGGTTCTTTTTACCATGATTGTAGTTGTTATTGTAAGCAAGGTGTTAGGATAAAATGGCAGGAAACGATAAAATAAATGAAATTCTAAATAGGGTAAGAGAAAAAAAGGAACGCCCGGTAAAGAAGTTTCGTTCTTCCCGGTTTACGGCAATAAAGGATTTTTTTAACCAATTCAAGGCTTCTTCCCAATTGACCTATATCGCCGACAAAACGGATGAAAGCGGTATTGACCCCCGGGTGGTTACCTATTATTCATCCGACTCGCCGATTTCGGAACAGTATCGGATTTTACGGACTCATATTTTTGTTTCACAGCCCGATAACCCGCCCAAAACCATTCTTTTAACCAGCTGCCATCGTCAGGAAGGGAAAACCCTGACGGCCGTCAATTTAGCCATTACCTTAGCCCAGGATTCCCATAAAAAGGTTTTACTTATCGATGCCGATTTGAGAAAGGGAGAAATCAGTAAAATTCTGAATCTGTCCGAGGCGCCGGGTCTGGCTGAAGTATTAAAAGGCCAAGCGGAACTGGCAGAGGTTATTCAAGAGGGAAGGATTCCCGGGGTTTCGGCAATTGCCGCCGGAGCCAACCCGTTAAATCCTTCCGAACTTTTAGGCCAGGCGAAGATAAAAGAGAGCTTGAGACTGATAAAGGAAAGCTATGACCAGATAATTATCGATGCCCCGCCATTAATTCCGGTTACCGACGGCGCTCTTTTAGCCCCGTTGGTTGATGGGATAATCCTGGTTATCAAGGCGGAGGTTACCCGATTAGAAGTAGTTGAACACGCCCAATTTCTACTCAAACAGGCCAAGGGAAAACTCCTTGGCTATGTCCTCTCCAATGTCGAGTACCATATCCCCGAGTATATCCATAAGTATTTGTAGATATAAAAGAGTATAAAAGAATAAAGAAAATTTGACAGGAGTATATTTGTATGGTATACTCCTTTTTGATTTATTCTCTAAATGAATGTTATATAACAGCATATATGGAAATTAGAAGGAGGAGAGAAGTTGATGAATAACAAGCTGATGACTACCAAAGAGCTGGCTGAATACATGCAGCTTAATCCCTTGACTGTTTACCGAAAGGTCAAGGAAGGCGAAATCCCTTATATCCGGCTGGGTCGCTCCATTCGCTTCAAGAAAGAGCAGATTGATAAATGGCTGGAAGCAGAAACACAAGAAAATAGATAAAAGTGTCAAAGTATCATAGTGTCATCGCTCACTTTGTTCGCTAGTATCAAAGTTTGACAACGGGAGTGTACAGTGGCAGAAAAAGGCTATAGAAAACTAAAAGTCTGGCAGAAAGCTCATAACTTGGCAGTTGAAATCTATCGGACTACAGAGAATTTTCCCAAAGAAGAACTATATGGGATTACTTCACAATTAAGAAGGGCTTCATTTTCTGTGCCTTTAAATATTGTTGAAGGACAGGCAAGCAGCAGCAAAAAAGAATTTATTAATTTTCTTAATATTGCTAACCGATCCTTAGTAGAGGCAGAATATTTATTAGAAACATGCGAGGAATTAAATTTTCTAAACAGGATAGATTATGAAAAGTTAGAACGTCTACGTTCTGAAGTTGGCATTATTTTAAATGCATTTGTTAAATCTGTAAAAAGTAAACTCTGACACTCTGATACTCTGACACTTTGATACTTTGACACTATGAGACTTAGAAGGAAGCCAATATTAATTGGCATTAGCGGCGGGACCGGCTCAGGGAAAACCACCCTGGCCGAAACCCTGCAGGCAAAGATAGGCAAGGCAGATTGCCATATAATCAGCCAGGATAGTTATTATAAAGACAGAAGCCCGATGGAATTCTTAAATAGGGAAAAACTCAATTTTGACGAACCGGCCGCTTTTGACCTGTCTTTACTGATTGAACATTTAAAAAAGCTTAAGGCGGGTAAGGCCGTT
>CAZDME010000079.1:0-4624 GCA_964506785.1 uncultured bacterium
GATTGGATTACGACCGTTAGCCCCGGATTCATTATAAAACCTGATTTAGCCACACATAAACTAGTTTTTGATTACCGGGCGGATTTGGAATTTTTTGATAAATATGACGGCGAAGATACCGATAATCACACGACCAACCTTGAATTAGACTTTCTTTTAAACAAACTTACCTTTGAAATTGACAATATGTTTCATTATTTTTCTGACCGCAGTGGTAGCGAAGATGTTACCCGGGTCCCCAGAACACAGGATTATGCCCGGGCACGGACTACCTTCGATTTGAATAAACTTGACCTTTCCCTTAGTTATTATTACCGACATGAGGAATACCGCAGTGATGATGCCATTGGGAATTTTAAAGGCCAGGCCTTAACCTATGACGATCTGGACAGAGACGAGCATCAGGGCGAGATAGAGACGGCCTTTAAGCTATGGCCGAAAACTTCGCTTCTCTTATCGGGAGATTATGGCACCATTGAACACAAAACCGGGAAGAAAAGCGATTCCGACTATTTTGATGCTTTAATTGGCCTGCGCGGAGAACCAACGGCTAAATGCATGGTTGAAGGAAGGGTTGGTTATCGTAAACAGGATTATGATGATTATGATGATGATTTTGACGGGGTAATTTTTAACGGCAGTCTGATAGAGAATTTTAGCCCCCGGGATACCATACGAATAGATTTCCTGCGGAGGACTGAAGACACTATTTATAAAGATAATGCCTATTATACAAATACTTTTGTTGGGGTGGGCTATAAACACGGTTTTACCGATAGAGTTTTCGGAAACATAAATGGTTATTACCAGTGGAATCGCTATCCCAGTGAAACTATCGAAGATGCAGAAACAGCCAAAAGAGAAGACGATTTGTGGTCGACTTCAGCCGGATTGAATTATGAATTTCCAAAAGGTTTTACAGTTAATCTCATCTATGAATATCGGGTCAGGGATTCGAATTTTGCCAAGTATGATTATAAGGATAACCGCGTAAGTATTGGACTCACCGTTAGCTTCTGAAATAGTTTTATCAAAGTTTTTTTTAGTTGTGGAAGTAGCGGGCCACTAAAGGAGGAGGGGGGATTGTCTATTCTTTAGTGGTTTTTAATTTTTACGGGGGGGGGACATGAAACTCAAAATTATTGTATTCGTAGTTACTTGTTTTTTAACGGCAGGCGTGTTGTCGACCGCCAAGGCCCAAAACGCGGACTACCTTCTGCAACCTGAAGATGTACTTTATATTACTGTTTATGAACAACCGGACCTCGATACGACGGTGCGTATTAGTTCTGCCGGTCAAATTACTTTTCCTTTATTAGGTAAAATCACGGCAGCTGGATTTACGGTTTCCCAATTAAAAGATAAAATTGAGCATCTCTTAGCTTCCGATTACCTGGTTGATCCGCAAGTGCAGGTTTTTATCCAGAAGTATCATGTAAGGCAGGTTTCGGTTCTCGGGGCGGTACAAAAACCCGGGAAATATGATATGTATAATGAAAAAGGAACGACTGTTTTAGAGGCGATTGCCATGGCCGGAGGCTTTAATGATGTGGCCAGCGTCAATGGGACCAGAATAATTCGCAAAAAAGATGGAAAGGAAGAGACTATTCCAGTTAGAACTACCGATATAACCAAAAAAGGACAGAAGGAAAAAGATATTCTTCTTCAACCCGGAGACATTGTTTTTGTCCCCGAAAGTTTCTTTTAAAAAAGGGAGTAGATATGCAAGAGTACAAACAGGATGTTCATCTTAATGATTACCTGCGGGTAATTAAGAACCGTAAGAATTTGATAATTGTATTTTCTTTTATCAGCGTTCTGGTGGTAACCGTTTATAGTTTTATGGTTGAGCCAGTTTACCGGGCAACGGCCACTTTATTAATCGATTTAGAGAGCCCCCATGTTTTGACGACAACCGGCTCGGTTGCTTTAGAAACAACACATTATGATGCCTATCGCGAGTATTTTCAGAGCCAGAAAGAAATAATTAAAAGCCGGGGTATTATTCATCAGGTGTTCGATGAATTTAAGCTTGATGAAAAAAAAGAATACCGTGAGTCCAAGGACCCGGTAAAAAAATTCCTTAAGACAATTAAGGTCGAACCTATCAGGGATACGAGGTTGCTTCAGCTTCATGTTGAGAATAAAGACCCGAAGCTTGCTGCAGCTTTTGCTAACCGGATTGCCGAGATATATATTATCCATAACCTTTCCTATATTACAAAAAGTGAAATCACCAATCTCCTAAAAAATGAATACTTAAGACTGCAGACAAAATTATCAGAATACACCAAGATTTATAAAGCTAAACATCCCAAAATGCTCCGCCTTAAGCAAGAGATGGATCAGATTGCTTCCAGAATTCAAGCGGAAAAAGAGCGAGTGGGCAATTTCAGTAAGACAGCTTCCCGTACTTTAAGTTTAGATGATTCGTCCTCGGTTCTTACCGTCGGTCTTAAAGCTAACAATATTTCTATTCAGGACCGGGCGGTGGTGCCCATACTGCCGGTGAGGCCGAAAAAACGTTCTAATATTCTCCTTTCGATGATTATCAGTCTTTTCGCCGGGATAGGCCTGGCTTTTTTCTTTGAATATCTGGATGATACCGTAAAGGGGGCAGAGGAGGTCGAGCGATTAGTGAAATGGCCGGTTTTGGGAAGTGTACCCAAAATCGATTGTTCGGAAAATGGGTTTGGTAATTCTGAGAGGGCCAAGCCGGAACTTTTTATTCAGATGAATCCGCAAAATCCAATATCCGAAGCTTACCGGGCAATAAGGACCAGTGTGCTTTTTTCATCTACCGAGGAACACCCCATAAAAAGTTTTCTGGTTACCAGTCCCGGCCCCCAGGAAGGGAAAACAACCAGTCTTTGCAACCTGGCGATAACCATGGCCCATAGCCAGAATCAGGTGCTTATGGTCGAAGCGGATATGCGTAAACCACGCCTTGATAAAATATTCGAAACGAAAAAAGATATCGGATTAAGCAGTTTTCTTTCCGGACAGGCGAAGCCTGGCGATTTAATCCAGAAAACGAAAATAGAGAATCTATCTTTAGTTAGCGGTGGACCGCCGCCGCCAAACCCATCAGAATTATTAGCCAGCCGTAAAACAAAGGAATTTATTGATACGGTTAGGAAGAAATTTGATTTTATCTTATTTGATACCCCACCAATGGCAGTCGTGACCGATGCCGTTATCCTTTCTCAAGCCGTAGATGGCACCATTATTGTCTTAGAAAGCGGCAAGACCAACAGAAGAATGCTCAAGCGTATTAATCAGATGTTAAAAGAGGCCAAAGGTAGAATTATTGGGGCAATTCTTAATAAGATTTCCCTTAGTGACGATAGCTATTATTACTACTCTTATTACTCTGAGAAAAAATAACGCGAGTGAGGCCGGAACACACCTAGACAATCCCTGGTTTTAATATCAGCTTTGCTGCCTAGTCAAGATGCCAATTCTACCTGGTGCGCGAGTCCTCATCATAACCGCTTTTTAAAGATAACTATTTAGAGGCGAATGCCAAAGCATAAAAATAAATATAAAGTTAAAGATTTATTGGAAAAGGGGAAAATGATTTACCGAGAAATGCCGGTTTATATCCGCTGGATTTTTCTTCCTCTTAAATTGATAGTAAAGTCTATCCGCAAGGTCTTTAATTTTATCGATACTATAAAATTGGACCTTTGGATTATAGCCGGGGAAGAGGCCTCCACTAAAGAAGAGCTTGCGGTTATCTATGCGGGTAGAGAAAAAAACAAGAATTATATAGCTAAATTGGCTTTTAACGGACTTTATAACGAAAGATTTATTTCAAAAATCTGGGTATGGAAAATTAAGAGTGAGGCGAAACGAAAAGAGCGAGATTGTCCTTTATTGGTTGTTGAAGCACCGAAATTTTGCCGCCGATTATTTCAAAAAGAAAACTTTTTCTATATTCCTTCCTGGATTTCGGGAGAGGTAGATATTTTCGCTGATATTTCTCTAATATGTAAAGACGGAAGTCTTAAATCGGACCTGCGCAGGATAAGAAGAAATAAACTGGCTTTCGAAGTAAGCAATAATCTTTCGCAGTTTAAAGAATTTTACTTTGATATGTACCTTCCATATATTACTAACTCACACGGTGATAGGGCGATAGTAACGGGATACGACTCCATGAAGGAAAAGTTTAAAGAGTGTGATTTGTTTTTGGTGAAAAATGGAGTCGAATTTATATCAGGCGGTTTGATTGCCTATGATAAAAATAAGGTTAGTCTCTGGCATGCCGGTGTCAGAGACGGCGCTAGAGACTATATTAACGATGGGGCGGTAGCTGCTTTATATTATTTTTCGGTTCTTTACCTGAAAGAAAGAGGATATAAAAAGCTGAATTTCGGGCTATCACGGCCTTTTTTAAAGGATGGTGTGCTGCAGTATAAAAGAAAATGGAAGATTCGTATTATAAAATCACCTGAGGCAGGTATTTTTATTAAACCTTTAGTCCAAACAGGCGGAGTAAAGGGATTTTTTTTGAATAACCCTTTTATCTATTTGGATAAAGAAAACTTAAAGGCGGCGCTCTTCATAGAAGAAGGAAAAATTCTATCGAAAGAAGATTTTGAAAAAATCTATAAAGATT
>CAZDME010000080.1:0-4597 GCA_964506785.1 uncultured bacterium
AGGATGCCGAAAAATATCTTTCTGACCTGAAGGATCGTCAGGGGAAATACCTTTTCAATATCGGCGAATATTACTATAAGAAAGAGGGTTCGCTGAAAGCCGCTTCGGTATATTTTAAAAAACTTGAAGAAAATTTTAAGGGAAGTTCTTGGGGAGAAAAAGCCAAGGAAAGATTAGCCGAAATTGGGGAAATAGAAAGGCGGATAAAGGAGGGGAAAAAATGAGAAATTTTATCATAGCTATATTAGCGGTATTTTTATTAGCTGGCTGCGGTTATACAGCCAGGGGGCTTCTTCCTCCAGGGGTAAAGAAAATTAATATATCAACCTTTGTAAACCAAACCTATGAATATCAGATAGAATTTACCTTGGCTAACGAAATTACCAATGAGTTTATCATTGACGGTCGTCTTCAAGTGGTCAATCTTGCTGAAGCTGACACCCAATTGACCGGGACAATTGTTGAATACCGTCGGGAAAGTTTAGTTTATGATAGAAATGACGATGTTAGCCAGTACCAAATTCAGGTTTTTGCTGATGTGGCTCTTAAGGATTTAGAGGACGGGTCAATTATCTGGGAGGGCAGCCGAATCAAGGGGGAAGACATATATTTTGTTACTGGCAGTTTAGCTAATACAGAAGAAGAAGCCAGGCTAGGAGCTTTTAAGGATTTAGCCGAAAATATTGTTGATCAGGTAATTGAAGGTTGGTAGGATGTATAGTGAAGTACTCCTTGAAGAGATAGAAAAGGGGAAAATTTCTCAGGTTTATTTATTTCAAGGAGAGGAAGACTATCTTAAAATTAAGGCTTTAAACCAGATTAAAGAAAAATTTTTTCAAAATCCTGCCGCAGAAAGTTTCAATTTCCGCATTTTTTACGGGAAAGATTTAGATTGCGCCAATTTCCTTGAAGAGATAAATACCTTCCCCGTTTTATCTAATAGGAAACTCTTGATAATTAAAGAGGCAGATAAATTAAACGCCTCTTCCCGCGATAAAATTGCTAAAGAACTTGTTAAGACCCCTCCTTTTTTACACCTGATTTTTTTCTTTCAAAAGGTTGATAAGAGGCAAAAACTCATTCAAGCCATTCAGAGCAAAGGGAAGCTCGTTTATTTTTATCCGCTTAAAGATAACAATTTAAAATTTTGGGTTGCTACCCAGTTTAAAAAAAGGAAAAAAGAAATTACTCCGCAAGGAATCGCTTTTTTGTTAAATAAAGCAGGCAGTCAGCTTGGGAATTTGGAGCAAGAAATTGAAAAGGTCTCACTTTATGCCGGCAGTAAAAATCAGATAGAATTAGATGATGTAAAGGCCGCTTCTAGTGAATATCAGACTCAAGATATATACGATTTGGCAGACAAAATAATGGAAAGAGATGTTCAGGCGAGTTTAACAAGCCTCTCCAGATTAATGCCGGAGAAAAAAGGCACAGAGTTGATTGCCTTGTTCTATTGGCAGTATTCTAGAGTTTTCCAAGCAAAGATTTTACAGGATAAAGGAATGTCTGCCGCAGAAATTGGCCGAAAGCTGAAGATTCCGCCCTACTATTTATCCAGGTTTTTAAATAGGATAAACAGTTTCTCCCGGGAGGAGTTAAAGGGATTCTTTTATAAATTATTTCAAAGCGACTTAAATTTGAAATTAACCAGATTCTCGCCCAAGTTGGCTCTCGAACTTTTATTAATCAGCCTTTGCCTGAAGCAGACCGGTTAATACGTTTGGTCAGACGGCTAATCTTGCGCGAGGCGGTGTTTTTATGAAAAACTCCCTGAGAAGCCGCTTTGTTCCACATAGAAAGCAAATCCGTTAAGATTTTGCGGGCCTCATCAAATTTTTTATCATCAAGGAGTTTATTAAAATTCTTCATTTTAAATTTGAGAGCTGATTTGACGGCCCGGTTTTTTATTTGCCTTTTTTTGCTTTGCCTCATGCGTTTAGCGGCCGAACGGTGAACAGGCATATATTCCTCCTTCTAAAGATTTTAAAGTTTAGCATAAAAAGAATTTTCTGTCAAGCAGTATAGCCTGATTTTGCGAGGGTAATAAAATATGGAATCTCACCTTGAAATTGCCAGGGCAACCGGAAACATTGCCGGGATGACAGTTATTAGCCGCACGCTCGGTTTCATTCGAGATATCTTGATAGCTTCTTTCTTTGGGACGACTATGGCCGCTGATGCTTTTTTTATCGCCTTTCGCATTCCTAATATTCTCAGGCACCTTTTGGCCGAAGGAGCTTTAAGTGCTGGTTTTGTTCCCGTATTTGCTGAGACCCATACCCAGGGGGGCAAAGAGGAGCTATGGAAGTTGGTAAAAATAGTTTTTACCTTAATGTTTCTCCTCTTGTTAATTTTAGTAATCCTGGGTATTATTTTCGCTCCCTGGTTGGTAAGGATAATTGCTCCGGGATTTATTCACCATCCAGATAAATTAAAGTTGACCATACATTTATCCCGGTTAATTTTCCCTTACCTTTTTTTTATCGGCTTAGCCGCCGTCGGAATGGGCGCTTTGAATTCGCTTAAGCATTTTAGTATCCCGGCTTTTTCTCCAGCGGTGCTTAATATCTCTTTGATTATTTTTCTAATTTTTGTTTGCCGGCATATGCAGGTTCCTATTTATGGCCTGACCTTGGGTGTAGTCGTGGGAGGAGTAGGACAGTTTTTAATTCAGCTTCCACCTTTATTGAGACGGGGTTGGCCACCTAGCCTTTTCTTTAATTTTCGCAAGACCTGGCAGGAGGTTAAAACCCATCCCCAGATAAGAAAAATTGGCATACTACTTACCCCGGCTATGTTCGGTTTGGCTATTCACCAATTGAGTTTGTTAATTGATACATTGCTTGCTTCTTTTTTGCCTGAGGGGAGTGTTTCCTATCTATATTATGGAAATCGTCTAATGCAGCTTCCTCTGGGTGTGTTTGGTATTGCCTTAGCTACAGCCAGCCTGCCTATTTTATCTGCCCAGGCGGCAAAAAAAGATTTAGAAAATTTTAGAAAAACCTTAACGTTCTCTTTGCGCTCAATGCTTTTTATTACCTTGCCGGCTATGGTCGGCTTAATTGTGCTGCGTTATCCTATTATTCGTCTGCTTTTTGCTCACGGCGCCTTTTCCGAAGCATCTGTTCAAGGTTCAGCCAGCACCCTGCTTTTCTATTCGTTAGGTCTCTGTTCCTACGCTGGCGTGAAAATGGTAGTGGCCGGTTTTTATGCTCTTCAGGATACTCGCACACCTTTAAGAATAGGCTTCTTGGTTTTAGTAGTAAATGCAGTTCTTAATCTGATCTTAATGGGACCCCTTAAAAGCGGCGGCATAGCTTTAGCTACCGCCCTAAGTTCGACAATGAGCTTTTTCATTTTTCTTGCTGTCTTGAAAGGAAGGATTGGCCCGCTGGAATACGATAGTATCAAGGATTCTTTTCTACGCATTCTTTCCGCGGCTATAATTATGGGTGGGGTTTGTTTTTTGGTTGCCCAGGGATTAAGCCGGCCAGATATGGGGATTTTAGGAAAAATAATACAGGTTGGGTGCTCTATTATTTTCGGTTTGGGGGCGTATATTTCAGCTTGTTTATTTTTTCGGCTCGAAGAAATAAATTCCCTTAAAAATTTAATTTTAAAACATAAGAGATGAACTTGAAAGAGAAAATAAAAACATTCCCGGATTCTCCCGGTGTCTATATTATGCGTAATCAAGGGGGAGATATTCTCTATGTGGGTAAAGCCCAGTCGCTTCGGAAGAGGGCGGCCTATTATTTTAAAGGGAAAGATACCCTTTCTCCCCGCCTGAATTCTCTTATAGCTAAAGTAAAGCAAATGGAGTATCTTCCTACTCCTACTGAAGAAGAAGCCTTAATCTTAGAATGCGATTTGATAAAGAAATATCATCCCGGTTATAACATTAGCCTTCGAGACGACAAAAAATATCCATTTTTGAAAATAACTATTAACGAGGATTATCCGCGGGTTTTTATTACCAGGAGCATAAAGAAAGACGGTGCTAAATACTTTGGTCCTTATCCCCTTGTTTTGCCTTTACGCCATACTCTGAGACTTCTTAGAAAGGTTTTTCCCATCCGTAGCTGCCGGGGCGATTTTACCAAGACGAAAAGACGTCCTTGCCTTTATTTCCAAATTGGTGAATGCCTAGCACCCTGCCAGAAGAAGGTAGATAAAAAGACTTATCGAAAAGTCGTCTGGTCATTATGCCGTTTTCTGGACGGCCGGCAGGATGAAATAATTAATAATTTTGGAGAAAAAATGGAGAAGGCCAGCCAAAAGCAGCAATACGAAAAGGCGGCTAAAATCAGGGATAGAATAAAAACTCTGCAAAAGGTTATTTTTATGACCGGGATTATTCCCCGATATCCCCATTTGCCGAAAAAGGATGAAAATCAGCCAGCTTTAGAAGAACTGAGAAATATCTTGGGCTTACAGAAAGTGCCCAGTTTTATTCAGTGTCTGGATATGTCTAATATTAAAGGAGAAGAAGCCGTAGGCGCCGTGGTTTCTTTTAAAAATGGCTTACCCCAAAAAAATAATTACCGGCGGTTCAAAATCAAGCTGGTTAAAAAAATTGATGATTATGCCATGTTAG
>CAZDME010000081.1:0-3942 GCA_964506785.1 uncultured bacterium
AAAATATGTTAAAAAAAGTGGCTAAAAAAGCAGACAGGATAATTACTATTTCTCAAAATTCTAAAAAAGATATCGTTGAAGTGCTTGGTGTTCAGGAAGAAAAAATTGAAGTGGTCAATTTAGCAGCGGATGAATCATTTCGACCGATTAAATCAGATTTTAAAAACATTCTTTCTAAATATGGAATTAATAAGAAGTTTATTTTTTACTTCGGGAATCTCAGCCCTCACAAAAACATCACAACTTTAATAAATGCCTATAGCCGTCTTTCCGCTGAAATAAAGAAGGAATACAGGTTAGTAATTGGAGGTAGGAAGGGTCGCTATTTTCAGAGTTTATTAGAGATAATTCGGGCATTAAAAATTGAAGGGCAGGTAATATTTACTGGGTTTATTCCTGAAGAGGACCTCCCTCATTTTTATAACGCCGCCTCAGTTTTTGTTTTTCCTTCCCTTTATGAAGGATTTGGCCTACCGCCTTTAGAAGCTATGGCTTGCGGAACACCGGTGATTGCTTCTAAAGCGGCTTCGTTACCAGAGGTGATAGCTGAAGGGGGAATTTTGATAGATCCCCATAATTCAAAAGAGCTTTCAGAAAAAATCTATCCAGTTTTGACTAATGAAGAGATGAGGAAAAACTTATCAATTAAAGCTTTAAATAGAGCTAAAAATTTTTCCTGGGAAAAATTTTCAAAAGAGGTGTTAAAAGTTTTGGAAGAAACATTTGAGGCATAAAGATGAAATGTTTACTTATTAGTGCAGATTTCCCGCCCATTATTGGCGGCGAATCGGTTTTTTATTATAACCTGTTTAGGCTTCTTCCGTCAAAAAAGGTAGTTATTCTGGCTCCAAAAGTTAGAGGCTCTTCTCCTTTTGATAAAAGACAAAATTTTCAGATTTACCGATTAAAAGGCCTTTTATTCCCTTCTTTAATTGGAAAGCTAATAAAGGTTTTGTTATTTTGGTATCATACAGCTAAATTGATTAAGGCTGAGAAAATAGAACTTATCCATTGCGGCCAGCTTTTTACGACCGGCCTGATAGGTTTTCTGGTTAAAAAATGTTTTAACATTCCGTATTTTCTTTATGTATACGGCACTGAATTTCAAGTTCATAAAAAGATAGGATTATTAAAATCATTCTGGATTAAAGTATTAAAAGAAGCTGCCTATGTAATAACTGTGAGCGATTTTGCCAAAAAAGAATACCTGGGGATGGGAGTGGATGCGAAGCGGTTAATAACTGTATATCCTGGCGTAGATGTTAAATTATTTCGGCCCAGCCTGGATTGTTCGAAAATTGTTGAAAGATATAAACTTCGGGATAAAAAAGTCATCCTTTCTGTTTCTCGCTTGGAGAAAGATAAAGGGGAGGATATGGTAATCAGAGCATTACCAGAAGTGATTAAGAAAACAGATAATCTCGTTTATCTGGTTGTTGGTGCCGGTTCTCAAAAGGTCGTTTTAAAAAAACTGGTGGATAAATTTCATCTTAAAGATCGGGTGGTTTTTACTGGAGCGATGCCTAATGGAATTTTGCCGCAAATTTTTAATGCTTGTGATGTTTTCATCAGAGCGACTAGAGAAGAAAAAGGGCATATGGAGGGCTTTGGCATAGTTTATTTAGAAGCCAATGCTTGCGGTAAAACGGTAATAGGGGGAAGAACTGGAGGAGCAGTTGAGGCTATCATCCATAATCAAACCGGTCTTTTAATTAATCCAAAAAGCCAGCAAGAAATTGCCCGCTCTTTAATTAAACTTTTATCCGACAGGGCTCTCAGAGAAAAATTAGGTGGGAATGGCCGAAAACGGGTTATAGAAAAATTCAATTGGGAAAACAGCGCCCAGAGCTTATTAAAGCTTATAGAGCGTACGGTTATAAAATAGAAGGATAAGATGGATAGGCTATTAGCCAGAGGAGTTTTCAATATATATCAATGGTGGAGTAAAGAAGGGTTTTTAAATCGTCTCAAGGATTTAAAGGAAACTCAGTATTATTCTAAAGAAAAGCTCCTCAAACTGCAGTGGAATAAATTAAAGAAAATGCTTGATTATGCCTGGAGAAATGTTCCCTATTACCAAGAAGTATTTAAAAAAACAGGAATTTTTCCCCAGGAGATAAATAATTACCAGGATTTTATGAAGATTCCTTTTCTTACTAAAGAAAAGGTGAGAGAAAATAGTTTAACGCTTAAAAGTAAAGATTATTCAGGTAAGATTATCAGCTATGGCAGTAGCGGTTCTACTGGCGAGCCGTTAATGTTAAATCTCAGCCCGTCTCTCCAAGGAAGCTCCCGGGCGGCTCAATACCGTGGTTTTAGCTGGTACGGCATAAAATTCGGGGAGAGGGGCGCAAAAATCTGGGGAATTCCCCTGGTCTTTAAAGAAAGATATTCTGAAAAAATAAAAGATTGGATGATGAATCGCAATCGGCTTTCTGCTTTTAATCTCTCGAAGGAAGAGATGGACAAGTTTTTTAAGAAGTGCCAAAGATTAAAAATAAGATATCTATATGGCTATGCTTCCGCCCTCTATAAATTTTCAGCTTTTCTTAAAGAGAAAAAAATAGACGGCCGTATTTTAAACTTAAAGGCGGTTATCTCTACTGCCGAGATATTGTATGATTTTCAAAGGGAGTTTATTTCATCCGCCTTTGGGTGTCCCCTTGCCAATGAATATGGAGCGGCTGAAGCGGGGATTATTGCTTTTGAGTGTCCAGAAGGTAGCATGCACATAACCAGTGAGAATGTTTATCTCGAAATCATTAAAAATAATAAACCGGCTCGTCTTGGGGAATCAGGCGAGATAGTGGTCACTACTTTAGAAAATTTTTACAGCCCTTTGATTCGTTACAGATTAGGGGATTTAGGGATACTTACGGATAAAAAGTGCCAGTGCGGCTGGACGCTGCCGCTTATTGAAATTGTTCAAGGAAGAAATAACGATATGGTCATAACGCCCGATAATCGATATCTGCATAGCGAAGTTTTTAGTTATATTAACAGGACTCTTTTAAATTCAGGTAGAGGCATTAAGGAATTTAAAATTATCCAAGAAAGTAAAAAAAACCTGTTGGTTTTGATAACTAAAGAACCAAATCTTGATGAGGAAGCTATCAGTTTTCTAAAGAAAGAAATCTATAAATATATGAGTAGAGAAATGATTATTACTACACAGCTGGTAGATGAAATCCCCCGCGAAAAATCAGGAAAGATTCGTTATTTTGTTTCTGAGTTAGTTTAAAAAGAAAGAGAACCCTATGCCAGAGGAAAAACCTTTCAAAAAGGACGATTTTGAATTTATAAAATGTAATCTTTGTGGGCGAGACGAAACAAAACTTTTAATTAAAAGAGGAAGCTCTCCTTCCAGTGTGGTGTTCTGCCGGCAATGCGGCCTTATATATCGCAATCCAAGAATTTGCAGGAGTAAAATCTTTGAACTTTATCAAAATAGCACTTTTGAGGCAATAGATGATAAAACTTTATCCCAGGCAAGAAAGCCGGTATATAAACAGATTTTAAACAATATAACCAGATATGTGAAAAAAGGAAATATTTTAGATGTGGGCTGTGGATATGGACATTTCCTGAAAATGGCCAAAGATAACGGTTGGAATGTTTTTGGGATAGAACTTTCTAAAGAAGCATCTAACTTTGCTAAAGATGCATTGGGAATAAATAATGTTTCCAATTTGCCTTTAAAAGGAGCAGCTTTTTCTGAAGGTTTTTTTGACGTAGTCACTCTTATTAACACCTTAGACTTTTTCCCTGATCCTATAGGTGAATTAAAAGAAATATCCAGAATTTTAAAAAAAGAGGGTTTGTTAGTTATCAGAGTGCCCAATGCCCGATTTACTATTTTTGCCTACCGGTTATATTTAATTTTCAAAAACTTCTTTAAAAAAGAACCTGTTGGTTTCCAATGTTATCTATTTTCCCCCAAAA
>CAZDME010000081.1:3952-4558 GCA_964506785.1 uncultured bacterium
AAACTCTTAAACAACTGTTAGAAAAATCTAACGTAAGAATAGTAAAGCTGGAAAATTCTACTTTTACTTCGGGCGATCCTTATTCAATTTTTCGAAACCTAAATAAACCTTTAAAGAAAGCCGTCTATATCTTTATAGCTTTTTTCGCAGCTGTCATTTATCATTTAACTTCCAAGCATTATCTTATCGGCTCATCTATAGAAATCTATGCTCAGCCTAAAAAAAATGGGAAAAATTAAAGTTTTGCATATTATCACCCGTTTGGACAGAGGTGGCTCCAGTGAGAATACCCTGTTTAGCTGTATTGGATTGAATAAAGATAAATTTGAAGTTAGCCTGTTTGTCGGAAAAACTATCAGTCCTGATAGAGACTTAATAAGGGAGGCAGAATCTCATGGGGTAGAGTTTCTTTTTATCCCTGAGCTTATTCGAGGGTTGAGTTTTTTAAAAGACATCAAAGCTTTTTTGAAAATTTATGTTTTTAGGGCGAAAAACGGGCGATTTTAGACATAGGAACGAGCAGCGGCCCTAAATCACTTGACAAAAAGCCGCCTTTTTTATTAGAATTCAAGATATATACCATGGTGATTCCATGGTGATTATGAG
>CAZDME010000082.1:0-4440 GCA_964506785.1 uncultured bacterium
TGAGACCTTTAAATCCATAGGGGGGGGAGAGTTCTATGTCTGGGCAAATTATTCCTAAAGATAAGTTGCCGGTACGTATCTATACTCAAGATTTCATTATCGAAGGGGTGGCTTATTTACCCAAGGGAGGACGGCTTTCTGATTATATCAATGTTGACAGGAAATTTCTCCCCATTAGTGAAGCGGTAGTTCATTTTTTGACCAGTGGTAAAGAAATTCAAAGAATGGAAGTTTTAATGATTAATCGCGATTCAGTAATTATTCTTATCCCGAGAGAAGAAAAGATTAAAAAGGTTGAAGAGATTAATGGTGAAGAAGTTTCTTAAAGGCCAGGCGCATAAACTCGGTAATAATATTAACACAGACGAAATCATTCCGGCTCGTTTCCTAAACATGCATAAAGATGAAGAATTGGCTAAACATTGCTTAGCTGGTCTTGATGCGAGTTTCCCACGGCGTCTAAAAAAAGGCGACATTATTGTTGCGGGTGATAATTTTGGCTGCGGTTCCTCTCGGGAGCATGCCCCCCGGGCTATTAAAGCAGCTGGTGTATCCTGTATCATTGCTAAAAGTTTTGCCCGGATATTTTTTCGCAACGCTGTAAATATAGGCTTGCCGATTATTGAGAGTAACCCCGCTGCTTTAAAAATCCGGAATAATGATTTGGTTGAAATAAATTTAGCTAGGGGGGAAATAAAAAATTTAAGCCGGAGTCAAAACTACAGGTTTTCTGCTTTTCCAAAATTTTTGCAGAAAATCATTGCCTCTGGCGGTTTAATGAGCTTGATTCCTGTAAAAAAAGGGGAAAAAGGCTGAAAGGAGAAAGTTAAAGTGTATAAAATTGCTGTTATTCCTGGTGATGGTGTTGGCCCAGAAATTATTCAAGAAGGGATGAAGGTGATAAAGACGGTTGCTACTGGTCTAGGTATTACCTGTAAATTTGTCAGCTATAATTTTGGCGGAGAGCGTTATTTAAAAACTGGAGAGGTGCTTCCCGATAGTGCCTTGTCTGAATTCAAAGAGATGAGTGCTATTTACTTAGGGGCAGTAGGTGATCCTCGGGTGAAACCGGGAGTTTTAGAACAAGGGTTACTTTTGAAGCTTCGTTTTGGGTTAGACCAATACATTAATCTTCGCCCGATAAAACTTTATCCTGAAGTTTGGACACCTCTGAAAAATAAAGGCCCGGAAAATATTGATTTTGTGGTTATCAGGGAGAACACTGAAGGCGCTTATTGTGGAGTGGGTGGTTTTTTGAAAAAGGGGACTCCGGATGAAGTTGCTATTCAAGAAGACGTAAATACCCGTAAAGGAGTGGAAAGGGCTATTCGTTATGCTTTTGAGTATACTCGAAAACGGAACAAGAAGAAAAAACTTACTCTTTGCGATAAAGCCAATGTCTTAACCTATGCTCATGACCTTTGGCGAAGGATATTTGAAGAGGTAGGAAAGGAATATTCTGATATAGAGAGGGATTGTGCTTTTGTTGATGCTACCTGTATGTGGATGGTAAAAAATCCTGAATGGTTCGATTGCATTGTGACCTGTAATATGTTTGGTGACATCATTACTGATTTAGGGGCGGTTATTCAAGGAGGTATGGGTATCGCCGCCGGTGGTAATATTAATCCTAAAGGCGTATCTATGTTTGAACCCATTCATGGCTCTGCTCCTAAATATGCAGGCAAAAATGTAATTAATCCTTTAGCTACTATTGCTGCCGGGGGAATGATGATGGAAACCTTAGGAGAGGAGAAAGCGGCTAAGGCCATTGAGGACGCGATTATTCGAGGTTTTTCAGAGGGATATATCAAGGATTTAGGCGCTGGTAAGATGGGCTTAACTACCAGCCAGGTGGGAGATTTAATGGTAAAATTTATCAAAGAGGGACTGTGTTAATGAAGAGGTATAATGTAGCTATAGTTGGTGCCACCGGTATGGTTGGTATTGAGATGAAAAAGATTCTTGAGGAAAGAAAATTTCCAATTAAGGAGTTACGTCTTTTAGCCTCCGAGCGCTCTAAAGGTAAAAAATTAGAATTTTCTGGGAAAGCGCTATTGGTTGAGGGATTGGATGAAAATTCTTTTACAGGGATTGATTTTGCCCTTTTTTCGGCTGGTGCCTCTATCAGTAAAAAATTTGCCCCTAAAGCCGTAGAAGCTGGAGCGATTGTCATTGATAACAGCAGCGCTTTTAGAATGAATAAGGATATTCCTCTAGTGGCACCGGAGGTAAATCTACCTGCTTTGAAGCTTCATCAAGGTATTATTGCCAATCCTAATTGTTCTACTATCCAGCTGGTTTTGATTTTGAAGCCGATACATGATTATGCCCGGATTAAAAGAATAGTAGTGTCCACCTATCAATCAGTTTCTGGCTGGGGAAAAGAAGCGGTAGAGCAGTTATGGCAGGAAACATCGGAAATTAGTAAAACTCGAAATCCTAAGGTAAAGGTAGCTGATAGAGCTTTACCATACCAAATTGCCTTTAATCTTATTCCCCAGATAGATATATTTCTAAATAATGGCTACTCAAAGGAAGAAATGAAGATTGTCCATGAAACCAGAAAGATTATGCAAGATGACTCAATTGCCATTACCGCCACCACCGTTCGCGTGCCGGTATTAGTCGGACATACTGAGGTGGTTAATATTGAAACGCAAAATAAACTTAGTGCCGCGGTAACTAAAGAAATTCTTAAGGAAGCTCCGGGAGTAAAGATTGTCGATGATTTAAATAAGCTGCAATACCCAATGCCGATAGATGTGGCTGAAAAAGATGATGTTTTTGTCGGTAGAATCCGTGAAGACGAATCTATTCCTAACGGAATTAATTTATTAGTTGTTGGAGATAATCTTCGCAAAGGAGCCGCACTTAACGCCGTTCAGATAGCTGAAGAACTAATAAAGTAGTGGCAATAGCGGCTAGTTAATAGTTTTTACTAAAAAACTGTTCGGTAAATACCTCAATGTCTTTGCACCTTTAGGTGCATTTTTTTTATTGAGCGGTATGCCAGAAATAAACAACTAAAATTGGGAGAATTATGTTCAACTTCAAACTCCTCATTGAATATAAAGGGACTGGTTATTCCGGTTGGCAAAGGCAAAGAAGGCAAAAAACAGTTCAAGGAGAAATTGAAAAGGCCCTCAAAAAAATCTTTGGACGGCAGATAAATTTGATTGGTTCTGGAAGAACTGATACTGGAGTCCATGCTCTGGGACAGGTAGCTAATTTTTCTTTAGAGACAGGACTGCCAAAAACGAAAATTCAAAAAGCCTTGAATTTTTATCTGCCTAATGATATTCGAATTAAAAAGATAGATTTTGCCAAAATTCATTTTCACAGCCGGTTTGCGGCAAAAAGCAGAATTTACCGGTATACAATTATTCAGGAATATTCTCCTTTTCTAAAAGATGAAGCTTATTATTACCCTGGAAAGCTCGATTTGGAACGGATGAAGAAAGCGGCTATCTTTCTTTTAGGCCGGCATGATTTCAGCTCTTTTCAAAATCGAGGCAGCCGGCGAAAACACGCTATTATCAACCTTCAGGGACTAAAGATAAAAAAAGGTTATTTTAATCCGGGTAGGTGTAAGGCAATAATGATTGAGGTTGAGGCCAATGCTTTTCTTTATCGCCTGGTTAGAAATTTGGTTGGTTTGCTTTTAGAAGTAGGCCGGGGAAAGATTAAGCCGGAAGCAGCCAAATATATTTTAAAGAAAAAGGATCGTTGCCATTCTCCTTCGCCTGCTCCGGCCCACGGGCTATATTTGCTCAAAGTAAAATATTAGTAAAAAATACTTGACACTTAATTTCATGCATGATAGAATTCTTGTCAACGAAAAAGCTCTTTGATATACAGTTTTGGAGAGTTTGATCCTGGCTCAGAACTAACGCTGGCGGCGTGCCTAACACATGCAAGTCGAACGGTTCCATTGAGTGAAAGAGGTTCGCCTTTTTTATTCTCTGGAATAGTGGCGCACGGGTGAGTAACGCGTAGATAACCTATCCTTAAGACCGGCATAACCTCTCGAAAGGGGGGCTAATACGGGATAAAACCACGGTACGGCATCGTATTGTGGGAAAAGGAAAAGCTTAAAGATTTCTAGCTATCGCTTAAGGAGGGGACTGCGTCCTATTAGCTAGTTGGTGGGGTAAAAGCCTACCAAGGCAACGATGGGTAAGGGCGCTGAGAGGCGTACCCCTCACACTGGAATTGAGATACGGTCCAGACTCCTACGGGAGGCAGCAGTGGGGAATTTTCCACAATGCCCGAAAGGGTGATGGAGCAACGCCGCGTGGGTGATGAAGGCCTTCGGGTCGTAAAACCCTGTCAGGTAAGACGAAGGATCTATTAACTAATAGGCAATAGGTTTGACGGTACTACCAAAGGAAGCCTCGGCTAACTCTGTGCCAGCAGCCGCGGTAAGACAGAGGAGGC
>CAZDME010000083.1:0-4362 GCA_964506785.1 uncultured bacterium
TATTTCTCTTAAATATTCGCCGTAGCCGGTGTTTATTCCTCGGGCTAATTTCTTCACTTGATTCTCATTTATATAACCCATTCGGTAAGCCACCTCTTCAATACAGCCTATCTTCAATCCCTGTCTTTCCTCTATTGTCTTAATAAATATTGAAGCGTCAATTAATGAATCGTATGTCCCGGTATCAAGCCAGGCATAACCACGGCCTAACAATTTCACTTCTAACTGTCCTCTTCTCAGATATGCATTATTAACATCGGTAATCTCCAATTCTCCCCGACCAGAAGGTTTAAATCCTTGAGAAATCTCAACTACATTGTTATCATAAAAATAAAGGCCGGTAACCGCCCAGTTGGATTTTGGTTTATCCGGCTTTTCCTGAATAGAGACCGCCTTTCCTTTCTTATCAAATTCAATAACCCCGTATCTTTGCGGATCTTTTACATAACAGCCAAAAACAATTGCCCCTTCTCTTGGTTTAGCAGCCTCTTTCAATAAGGCGATAAGGTTATGTCCGTAAAATATGTTATCCCCTAAGATTAGACAGACATTATCTTGGGAAATAAAATCTTTCCCGATAATAAAAGCTTCGGCGATTCCCTTTGGCTCTTGTTGGAGAGCATAAGAAAGCTTTATACCTAAATCCTTGCCATCCCCCAGTAAATCTTTAAATCTGGGGATATCTCGCGGGGTAGAAATTATAAGGATATCTCTGATTCCAGCCAGCATTAAAACCGATAAGGAATAATAAATCAACGGCTTGTCATATATGGGAATAAGCTGTTTACAAATCCCCTTGGTAGCCGGATAAAGACGCTTGGCCTTACCGCCGGCTAAAATTATTCCTTTCATCTTTTGTCCTTTTTGCTAGCCCTGGAGTTAAATTGCAAATTCCCATTTTTTATCCTTTTCTTTTTTACTTTCTCGGCGTATAGATTAATCGGGTTATTTCTATCGTAGTACTTAAGAATATACATGCGGTAGAATATTGCCATCGTATCCATCCAAATTCTGTATATGGAATAAAAACCTATCCGGCCGTATTTCCTCTGCGAATTTAAGACTACCGGCGCCTCGGCTATCTTGTAGTCTAAATGGTGGGCATTTACCAGTAATTCCAGGTCGAAAGCGAACTGTTTAATAATGATTTTGGGGAAGATTTCTTTTAAAGCCCGGTATTTAAAAACTTTAAGGCCGGTTTGGGTATCCTTGATGGGCAAGCCAAACAATAAATTAATCAAGAAAAAATAAATACTGCTTATAATTCTCCGGCCTAAAGGGTAATATAATTTTGAATTGGGATGGCGTTTCGAACCGATAACAATATCTGCTTCGTCTAATTTCATAATATCGAAAAAGGTCCGAATCTGGCCGGGATGAAGATCCATATCAGCATCTAAAAATACTGCATATTTTCCATTGACAAACCGACATCCATATTTTAATGCCCGTCCCTTCCCGTAATTCGCCCTATTCCTTTTGACGATAATATTATCATAATTTGCGGCAAACCTTATCGCCTGCTCGTAAGTATTATCCGTGCTGCCATCGTCAATCAAAATTATTTCATAATCGCAGCCAAAATCATCGAATGTCCGTGTTACTTCCCCAAGATTAGCGAAAATATGCTCCCCTTCATTATAAGCTGGGATTATTACCGAAACCTTTCCATCAAGATTTTCCAACTTTTCCCTCGAAAAATTTGTTCTTTGGCCTTATTGCCTTCCATAAAGTAACCATAAACAGCAGAATTGAATTACCACAAAGAATATAAAGCACTTGAGCTAAACTCCGGTGAAAAAGAATGATCAAAATAAGCTGTAAAAGAGTCAAGGAAATTAAAGGGTATATAAAATTCAAACGGTGGATAGAAAGCTGGTAGAACAAAAGAGTATAAAGCAAGGCGAAGAAAGTCATAGAAATAGCAAATAGCCGGACTAATGAGATTGACTCCATGTATTCTTTACCGGATAAAATTTTGATGACCAAGGAAGGGAAGATAATACAAATTAAAGCGGCCCCCCCGCAGAGGACTCCGGCGATTACCAAACTTTTTTTCAGAATCGGCCGGGTATTTTTACCCTGGGCGTGAAGATGAGAAGCCTTGGGAAACATCACTACCGTAATCGCCCCGGGTAAAAAAAGAATTATCTTACCTGCCATCTGGGCTATCGAAAAGTATCCGGCCTCTAAAGGAGAAAAGAAATGCTTAACGAGAATAACATCCCCGTTTACCAGAGCCATAAAACAAAGAAAGGTTACGGCTACCGGTAAAAAATATTTGTAAATTTCGCCGAAGTTTATCTCCTCTGAATAGGTTCCGGAGGGGGCAGTTCCAAAAGAAACATCTGACAATTTACACTTCCCCGATATAAAGCTTTTCAAAGGGCCGAAAGACAGAAAAAACATGGTTACACTGGCAGCTATATAAGCGCTCAAAGCCCCCATTACCCTGAAACCCAGACTGACTAAAAGAATACCCATAGCCACTTTCAATCCTCCGCTCGTAATCATGCTTAGACCAAACCACCTAAACATCTGCAGCCCCTGCAGTCCGCCCAGACTAAGGGGGAGAATTACCGAAAGAAATAAAAGCAAGCCGATTATGATAACCGGAAGAAAGCTTGGAATTTGAAGAAAAGAAGCTATATAGCCGCTTCCCAGAACAATTATAAAAAAAAATGCCAGGCCAAAGAAAAAAACCACTTTGGCAAGCTTTAATAAAAAAATCTTTATCTTTTTCCATTGTCTATGGGCATAAAAAGTGGAAACAAACTTGGTAATTGCCGTCTGTAGAGTCCCGGCCGGGACGGAAATAATCAGGAGCAAACCCACAAGTGAATTGAGAACGCCATAATCGACCGGAGCTAAATGCCTCACCATATAGAGCTGATAGACAAGATTTAAGAGGCTTCCCACACTGGCAGCAAAAAACATCCAAATGCCGTGCCGGATAAAATCATCATTAAATTCTATCTTTTTTATCGTCTTTATCAAAGAATACCCTTTACCCCGTTAGAAAAAATTTCGTCATTCAAAATATCCCACCTTAGATAGCATAGCAAACCCTATTTTCTAACGGGGTTTACTTCCTTAGCCCACTCAATTAATTTTTTTATCCCCTGCTGGGGATTTACGGTTGGTTCCCACCTAAGTTCTTTTTTTATCCGGGAAATATCGGAAATATATACCTTCTGGTCGCTCGGCCGCCAATCTGCAAAAGAAATCTTTGGCTGGTTTTTTAATTCCTCCTTTAAAATCTCCACGAATTCTAACAAAGAAATCGTATTGTCCGGGCCGCCGCCGATATTGTAAACTCCGTGCTTAATAGTGCTCTGGGCAAATTTATCGTAGGCCTTCACCAGATCTTCTACATAAAGTAAATCCCTCACCTGTTTACCGTTTCCATAGATAGTGATTGGATGCTTGGTTAAAACGGCAATAATAAACCAGGCTACCCAGCCCTGGTCTTCGAAACCAAACTGCCGCGGCCCATAAATGCAGCTCATCCGAAAAACCGCCGTCTTCATCCCATAGATACGGGCATATTCCTGAGTGTAGATATCACCCACATATTTACTGGCTCCATAAGGGGTGTGGCCGGTATGATCAATGGGCATACTTTCTGAAATTCCTTCGACTCCTTCATAGACGTATCTGGAGTCTTTCTCTTTTAAAGGGATCTTATCCACATTCTCGCCAAAAACCTTATTGGTTGAACAATAGATAAATGTTGCCCGGGGGGATTTTTCTCGCAGAGACTCTAAAACATTTAATGTCCCAAAAGCATTGATATCAAAGTCTTCTCGGGGCTGCCTCACTGAAGACGGCACTCCGGGTTGACCCGCCGTATGGATAACTAAATCTAGGCCGCCTCCGATAGCTTTATAAACGTCTTCTTTATTTCTCACATCTCCTTTTATCTTTTTAACATTGTCGTATTTATCTAAATAATTCCAGTTATGCTCTACGCTCTCTTTATCATAATTAAATAACTTTGAACGCATTAAATTGTCCAGAATGATAACTTCATCGCCTCTCTTAGCGTAATACTCGGCCGTATGGCTTCCTACCAGGCCGGCTCCGCCGGTAACCAACACTCTTTTAGCCACCGTTTACCTCCCTTGTTACAATCTTTGCGCTCAAAAATTAACCGCTGAAACTAAACTCACACTATTCGTTCTTGTTTTTCTTAAACCAATCAACAGTTAGTTTTAACCCTTTCTCTAAATCAAGCTTTGGAGACCAGGCAAGTTCCTTCCTGGCTAAAGCTATATCCGGCTGTCTAACTTTAGGATCATCAACAGGCAATGGCTTGAAGACAATTTCGCTTTTACTTTTGGTAATAGACAAAAGCTTTTT
>CAZDME010000084.1:0-4100 GCA_964506785.1 uncultured bacterium
AGGCTTCATGTTAGGATTAGTTCTAACATCGTTATCCTGCTTTTCAAAAATAATAATTTCTACCCGGGTAAACATCCCCGATAGGAGAGCCTCATCAAGATTATCAACACTGATTTTAGCTAGAACGGTACGGCTCTTCTCGGCTACGATCGGCTGAATAGAAGTAATCACCCCGGGGAAAACCCTTCCTGGATAGGCATCAACATATAACTTGGCCTTCTGGCCGATAGAAAGCTTTTGAATGTCTCTTTCTACCACCCCTACCTCGGCAATAGCTGTCTTGGCATCAACTAAAAACCCCACCTTGGTGCTGGGTAAAATCAGCTCTCCGGGATATACCAAACAATTTCCCAAGACACATTCACAAGGAGCATAAATCCGGGTTTTATCTAACTCTAATTCGGCAAATTCTAATTCTCTTTTTTTGCCCTCAACTTCCAGGCGGGCCTGTTCATACTCAAGAATGGCCTGTTCTAATTTCAACTTGATGATGGCCCCGAGATCATATAACTTTTTATACATTCGGTATTCTTTGGTTTTCTTGACTAATTCTGCCCGGGCTGATTTTAATTTGGTCTCGGCGTACTTTAAGCGCTGCCGGTAATCTTTGGGGTCAAGGCTGGCGATTATTTCCGCCTTGCCTATTCTTTCTCCTTCAAGGAAGTTAAAAGATTTGAAAACTCCCTGCACTTCAAAATTCAGGTCTATTTCCTTTTCACCTTTCATATTGCCCATGGCGGTAATAACATCCTTATAGTCACTCCTACCCGCCCGAAAAACCTTAACCGGCAAACCCTGAACAGCCGAAGTTGGGGCTGCATTCTCTTCGGCCTTGGCCGGTTCGGCTTTTCCAGATTTGACTTTTTCTTTCAGTTTGCCGGGAACTATTTTCTTTTGAAAAAATGTCCAGGCAAGAAGTAAACCTAAAGCCAGTATCAGAAGAATAATAATCCGTTGCTTTCTTTTATCCATATTTCCTTCCTCCGCCTACCTGCACTTTTACGGCGCAAGCAATGCTTTCCCTTTGTGGTCACTATCTTTTTCCATAAGAATAATAAAAGCTGATACCCATGGCCCGATTAAGTGTGGCCAGGGCCAGATAATATTCCATCAAGGCTTTTGAATAGGCGTTTTCCTGTTCACTAAGGTTAATTTTCGCCTCCAGGAGCGTGCTTAAAGGCACAATATCCAAACTTTTTCGTAATTCGGCGATTTCTACTTCTTTTTTATAATATTTAATTTTGCTCTCTACTGCCGCCAGCATTATTTTCGCCCTTTCGTAAAGAAAATAGGCTTCTTTTACCTCCAGGGTAATTTTCTGTCTCAACTGGTTATAATCATTCATTGCTTTTTGAAAAGCAATTTCGGCTTCTTTACTTTTAGAGTAATAATCCAAATTATCGAGAAGACCGAATTTGAAGCTATGGGTCCGGGCCTCTGTAGTTAAATTTGTCTCCGTAATCTCCGCGGGATTGACCTTTTCGCGGTTATAAGAATAATCAAGGGAACTGCCCCCAAAAGACCAGCTAAGTTTACCTAAAACAGACCATTCCTCTCTCATCCGCAAAATATCCTGGGTATAGGCTTCACCGGATTCCCCAACACTTCCGACTAAACTTAATTCGGGCCAGCCCTTACGTTTGGCAATCTTCTCGCCATATTTCGAACTGGCTAAGGTTAATTGGCCTACCCGAATTTCCGGCCGATTGCGCAGGGCTAAATTCAAACAGCGGTCTAAATTTACTCCCAGATCAGAATTATACGAAAGTTCTTCGTCAATCAGCAAAGCAAAAGGGACATCCAGATTTAAAACCTGCTGGAATTTCAATTTAGCTAAGGATAAGGCCTGTTGGCTGGAAATTAAAGAAAACCCTACCTGGTTAAATTTGGATTCAAGATTCAGAAATTCCAGGCGGGATACATAACCTAATTTATATTGCTTATCAGTCAAATCCAAGAAATCCTGGGCCTGCTTATAAAGAGACTGCTGTAACTTAACGACTTTCTGGAGATAAATCAGTTTATAATAGTTTTGTTCGACCTGGTAAATAAGTTCCTGCTTTACGGTATCAAAATTCTGCCGGGCAATTTTCTGTCCCAGCTCAGCCCGGTGAAGAAGAAAAACATTTCTTCCACCGTCAAAAATTAACTGCTGGAACTGTAAGGAACGACTCCTGGATTCGTAATCGTTATCGACAGTCTTCCCGTAGGTATCACGCATTTCCCCTACCACCGAAGGGAAAAGAACCCGCCAGGCTTCAAATAATTTCATCTCGGCTAATTCCACCTCTTTTTTGGCAATTTTAACCGGGAGACTGTTCAAAATAGCCATTTGGATACACCCTTGAAGATTGACAACCGGTTTTTCTCTGGCTGGTTTTTCACTCTTTTTTAGCGGCTGAGAAGGTTTCCTTTTTATCTCCCTCTTTTTTTCTTCGGCTATCTTCTTCTTTATCTTTAGTTCGGCTATTTTTTCCTCTTGCCGGCGGATGGCTTTATCTTTGACCTGTAGCTCTTTCTCTACCTTCTCCTTCGCCTGGCGAATAATCTGCTGATTTATCCCCTCCCAAAGTTGAATTACCTCCGACGCAGTTTTATGCTGTGGATAGGTCTCAACAGCCTTTCTTAATTCCTCTTTGGCTTTATCCCATTCTTTCCTTCGGTAATACTTCCTACCTAAATTATAATGCCGAGAAAATAACTTATCTTTTTGCTTTTTCCCTTTTAGCTCTGCAGATACGGCTTTTAAAAATTCTCGAGCGATTTCATCGTTGGAATCAAGTTTGAGAATCTGCAAAAGTTCTTTTCGGGCCGCTTCTAATTCGCCTTTAAGATAGAAATCCTTGGCTTGAAGATAAAGCTTCTGGGTTTCAAGGAGTAAAGGCTCATCGGTAGAGGTTTTGGCAAAAGAGGCGGGGTCTAAACTAAAAAGCAGGGCTAATACCAAAAACATCCTGAGAAATTTGCCAGACATCGATCCCTCGCGCGGTCAAAAAAGTGATTTTGTGCGTTTGCCGTAAGTATAGCACATATATATATTTTAAGGCAAGATGTTTTTGAATTGTTTGAGTAAGGACAGAAAAATAAAAACATCCCCGTCGATTTGGCGGGGATAAACACTATGTGCCATTATTTTGGCCCATAAATTATAGGATATCGGATTTCCTATAAAAGCTTTTGGCTCATGGCTCTTAGCGTATAGCAAATAAAAAAGATGAGTCGCCTGTTCCGCCACAAAAATTAGCGGGCAAGTTTCCAGGCAACTCAGCCGTCATTGCTTTGGGCAAGACCTGAAGTCTTGCGCCCCTATATTACCATAGGTTTGCCTTTATCTAGAAATTTACCAAAGAAAGTGCAGCATATTGTAACGGGTAAAAGCAAATAAATCTATCCCATCAAGACTTCTACCTGATAGGTTTTGCCCGGCTGAAAATTGGCAATTAAATTCCCTTTTATTCGTTTCCCATTAACCGAAACCTTTTTTACCCCTTTTTCAACACCTTTAGGATTTTTAATCCTGATCTCAAAGGTCGCCCGGCGAAAACTTCTCTTGGCCCGGCACTCTTTCCACTTTGAGGGAAAACAGGGGTCAATCCTCAAGCCTTTATAATCGGCCTGGATGCCCAAAAGCCAGACAGTGGCCGCCATAAAATTCCAGCCGGCGGTGCCGGTAATCCAGGTAAAAGCCCCTTCGCCATAATGGTAAGGATGCTCCGGACCAACCAGGTATTCGGCATAAACATACGGCTCGGTTTTATAAAGCTCATAATCATCCTGGGCATTGGGCATGATTTTTTTCATGCTTTTATAGGCAATGTTTCCCCGTCCCAGGAGACAATTGGCAACAATCATAAAGGTGGCCGCATGACAAAAAACCGCGGCGTTTTCCTTGGTCCCTTCAGAAAACATGGTCATCCGGCCCAGGCGCGAGTCATAATTCGAATAGGCCGGATAAAATAAAGCATAGCCGTGTTTGCCATCCAAATATTTATCGGTGGATTGAAGAAGCTTTTTTAAACGTTCGCCTTTAGCCAGGCCGCTTAAAACAGCCCAGCTTTGGGTATTGAGAAATATTTTCCCGGCGGGATTAGTTTTTGAAC
>CAZDME010000085.1:0-4074 GCA_964506785.1 uncultured bacterium
AATTTAAATAAAATTAAAGAGATTGATTATAAAGGGAAATTTAATCTGGTTACCAACGTTGACCAGCAGTCTCAGGATAAAATCGTTGAAATCATCCATCATTCCCTTCCTGACCACGGAATCTTAGCTGAAGAAAAAGGAGGCCTGAAAAAAAAAGATTCTCCCTACAAATGGCTTATTGATCCCCTGGATGGCACCACTAACTACGCCCACGGTTACCCCTGTTTTTGTGTTTCTATTGCCCTGGAGAAAGAAGGAAACGTTATTATGGCCGTTATTTACAATCCGGTTTTAAATGAGCTCTTCTTTGCAGAAAAAGGCAAGGGAGCCTTTTTAAACGGGGGAAAAATTTGTGCCTCTCAAACAAAAAAAGTCAGCCGGAGTCTTCTGGCCACTGGGTTCCCTTACAACCGCGGAGAAAATTTAAATTACCATCTTAAGCAATTCAAAAATTTTATGGAGCATTGTCATGGAATCAGGCGCGACGGTTCGGCCGCCCTTAATCTATCTTATTTAGCCATGGGCCGTTTTGACGGCTTCTGGGAAGTTAACCTTTCTCCCTGGGATACTGCCGCGGGGAGCCTCATAGTTAAAGAAGCCGGAGGTAAAATAACTACCTTCTCTGGCAAACCTTTCAGCCATTATGCTAAAGAGACTCTCGCCAGCAATGGCTTAATCCACCAAGAAATGCTAAAAATTCTTCATACCCCTTAATTTTTTTCTCCCATTCCGGGGAAATGGAAAGATTGACTGAAAAAATCTAGCTAAAAACTCTTTTTACTGCCTTAATTATTTTTTCTATTTCTTTCTCCTTTAAAGAGGGGTAAATCGGAATAGAAAGAACTTCTCGATAAGCTTTATCTGTTTCCGGAAAACCCTCAAGAGCTAAATATTGGTGAAGCGGCTTAAATACCGGCCGCTCGGCACTAATGCCTTTTACTCTTAAAGATTTAATAAACCTCTCAAGATTCCCCTGCACCCTTAAAACATAACGATAATAGATACGCCCACTTCTTGAAGAGGGAAGTTTTAAAAAAATATTATTTTTAAAAGTTTGATTGAATCTTTCGGCAATTTCTTTACGACGCTTAAGAAAAACAGGTAATTTCTTTAATTGCGATATCCCTAGAGCCGCTTGAAAATCAGTCATCTTGTAATTAAACCTTAAAAAATTGAGATTTTTTTTGTGGTCATAATCCCGCCAATCCTTCATCTTTTTTAGAAGTTGGCTAGAATTAGAAACAATCATCCCGCCTTCTCCAGTAGTCATAAGCTTGGTAGCATAAAATGAAAAAATAGAAATTGTTCCAAAGCTGCCCGTTTTTTTACCCGCTAATGATGCTCCCAGGCTCTGGGCACAATCTTCTACTATCGGCACACCTAAAGATAGGAACTGCCGGATTTTAACCGGATTCCCAAACATATGCGGGGCAATAATCGCTTTGGTCCTTTGATTAATTCTTTTCTCTGTCTCTTTAAAACTTAAATTGTAACTGCCTTCTTCAATATCAACTAAACACGGTTTTGCACCAGTGTATAAAATAGCCAGATAAGGAGCGGTGCAAACAAAAGATGGTAAAATCACTTCATCTCCTTTACCTATTCCTAAAGCTAATAAAGAAAGATGAAGAGCCGCCGTACCCGAGCTAACTGCTAGGCCGGCTTTTACTCCAATAAATCTGGCAAATTTCGCCTCGAACTCCAAGACCTTTCTGCCCTGAGTAATCTGTTTTGAGCGAAACACCTCTCTTATTGCAACTAAATCTTTTTTATCAATTGCCGGTCGAGAATGATTCATCATATTTTCCTTAAAACCCTCAGGGCCTTAAATCCTTCCGCATATTTAACCTTACCCTGGAATCCCCTGAAATTGGCTGTGGCTTCGATGCTCTCTATCATATCTAAATTAGTCGGATAAATCCGGTTAACCTGAGAAGAATGAGCCTTAAGCAGTTTAACTTTATCCTCCAGGACCGGTTCGATATCAACAAAAATATTCGGTTCGAAATTACTGGTGGTGTAACTTTCATATAGAAAAACACATTTAATATAGCGGGTGGCAGCTAAACCACACAGGGATAAAGTGCGGTGGTCCTGATGGGTATCATCAAAGTAATTAAGATAGATTTCATCCGGTTTCACTTTAGCAATCACCTCTTCAATTTTGGTAATGGCTTTTTTATTAACCGGGATTTCTGTATCCATAAATCCACCCCAGAAGATTTCTTTTACCCCCAAGATACGGGCAGATTCTTTCTGCTCTTTTCTTCTCACTTTGCCTTCTCCGGATGACTCTCCTTCGGTTAAAATCAAAAGATAGATATTATTACCCGCTCGGCTTTGCAATAACAAGGTTCCGCCACAGCCATATTCGATATCATCCGGGTGTGCCCCAATAGCTAAAATATTCATAATAAAATCCTCCTTTTACCTTTTCATCCCTTTCTTAAAATTTTTAAACTATTCCTGCCGCAGTTAAATAGAAGGTCAATGATGGACATGTTTTCCTGGAATCCATTCTCGGAGAAAGCTTGAGGATAGACTAAAGGTGCGAAATTTTGAAATTGCACTTTAATGGCGGCTTCCCTAAATTTGTCTAAATCCAGATAATTCCTTCCGCCTTCCCCAGAAAGATAAATATCAGCTTTAAACTTCTGACATATATCAAGGAGACGGTCGGTTTTCCTCCCTGGTATATCTAACTCAGAAGACAAAATTAACTTCGTTTTAATGCCTAAAAAATTTTTCAAATTTTCAATCAAATAAATGTTAAGAGGAGAAAGCCTCTGCCAGTTTCTTTCATAAACATCTTTGAAAAAAGCTTGATATTCCTTAAAAAATGAAACCTTACTATAATTGGTTAAAAGGGCCTGATAGTGTTTGTTCCGCCAGTTCATTTTATTATCCACTTCTAGCTGGGATAAAGTTTGTCCAAATTTATATTTTACCGGAACTGTCAGCCATTGCCAACCCTGACTATTAGGAATGCGATTGCGATTCTGCCACTCATTCTTCTTAAACTGAACATCATCCAAAAGGACAAAGCAATCCGCTTTATCCATTTTATCAAAAAATCCCGGATATGGCAAATATTGAGGTTGATGAATAGCGATTATCATTTTTCCCCTTTGATAATAGGCGTATTTAATTTTTAAAACTAACTACCCGAGTAATTTTATCCTTACTAAGGACAGCAACAATTGTATCCCCTAAATTTGAAAAAATACGATTTAACACTCCTACTAAGAATTTTCTAAGTAAACTATCTGCGCCAAAATAGGAAAAAAGGTAAAAAAATCTTATCTTTAAGCACTGGATGCTTAAAGAAGTTTGTTTTAATATTTGCCGCAACCGTTTTTCGTCATAGTAAAAGTGATGATTAGGGTCATTATCCGGGAAAATTCCCAGAAAACTAAATTTGAGACGGCCCTTGAGACTGGGCATATTAGGCACGGTAAGAAGCATCAAGCCGCCTTCATTCAAAAAAGGCGTGAGTTTGTTAAGTAACTCCCAAGGTTTAAAAAAATGCTCAAGAATCTCCCCCAATAGAATTAAATCGTATTTTTTCACTAAGTTAACCTCCTCTATTCTGCCACAGATAAATTCAGTCTGGAGATTATATTCTTCAGCCAAGGCTTTGGCCTTATTTACCCGAATGTAATCTTTCTCTATACCTAAAACATGGTAACCCAGGTTAGCTAACTCAACAGCTATATCTCCACAGGCAGAGCCAACATCCAGGATGGCCTTTTTTTTCGGTAATAGTTCCTGAATTATTTCAAGTAAATATTTTTTTCTAATTTGGTGGCTATAAATTCTTTTTTTCCCTAATTTTGTAATTTCTAAAATATGACTTTGCGGTATCAACATTTTTAATCTACTTTAAATCAGAAATAAGTTTATTGCCACTTGCTATCAACCTAGTTAGAAATAGGTATAGTAAAATTAAACCATAGGTTTTAAAAGCCGAAAAAACACTCAAAAGGCCTTCTTGAAATATGGTAAAACGCAAAGAACTACATTTAGATAATATAAGAAGAACTGCACCTAACAATAATAAAACCTCCAGCTTTT
>CAZDME010000086.1:0-3614 GCA_964506785.1 uncultured bacterium
TAACTTTAAAATTGATGTATGGGCTGTAACCCTTTTCGCCTAATTGTTCAATATGTTTTCGCAAATCTGGCACATTTATATCAATCCTCCCACCAAGTTTAAGAACACACAGCCAATGTTTTAGAGTACGGATAGCTTCTTTATGGGTGAGATGTTCTAACACATGTCTAGCGTAGATTTCGTGAACGCTGTTAGGCTTAAAAGGAATAGCCCAAGCCCTACAGACGTATTTGACAGATTCTCCTGGGTATATATCGCAATGAATCCACCCAGGCCGGGGAGACTTTCCAGAACCAACCTCGACAAAAATTCTACTGTCCATGTTGTTTTTGCCATTTATTGCTTAGAAAAATATAATTAGGAAATAGAGCCGCTTATTTCATACGGGGCATTACCATATCTCTCCCCTTTGATATGAAGAGTCCAGCCACGATGAATCCAAAGGAGGTGTTCTATCCGATTCTTTGAGGTGACAATGAGCGACACATGATATGTCCCGGGATTAAACCAAAGTGAATCTAAAGAAATGCGAAACATTTTTTGGCCCTTAGGAAGCTTAAGATAATCTCCGTTAAACCAACTGTTCCATTCAGCAACTGACTCTCCAGAAGGAGAAATGAAACTTAGTTTTAAGGTTACGGAATCAAAAATCTCTTTTGACTCCAACTCAAGATTTATCTCTAGCGGTTGACCAGAGGTTAAGAAAAAATTTCTATCTTCCTTTTTTGCTTTGATTTCATAATTCAATAAATGTACCCCCTTAGAATAAACATTTTTTCCCTGGTCAACAAAGAAAGAAAGGTAATCTTGAATTGCTTTTTCTGGAGAACCCTGGAAAATAACCTTGCCGTAATTCAAAACCATACACCGGGAAGATATCCGGGCAATAGCAGACATATCGTGTGACACAACCACCACGGCGCAATTTTTCATTAGTTCGGCTATTCGATTGTAACATTTGGCCCGAAAATTTACATCACCTACGGCAAGCACCTCATCCACCAAGAGAACATCTGGCTGGGAGTGTACGGCAATAGCGAAAGATAAGCGCACAAACATGCCGCTTGAATAAAATTTAACCGGTGTGTCTAAAAAATCACCAATATCAGCGAACTTTACAATATCGTCAAATTTTTTATCAGCTTCCTGTTTACTCATCCCCAACATTGCCGCATTAATATAAATATTTTCTCTACCGGTAAGCAAAGAATGGAATCCCGCCCCTACGTGAATAAGAGCGCCGACCCTTCCTCTAAGGGTAATTTTGCCCTTATCCGGCCAGAAAATACCATTCAGCATTTTAAGGATTGTAGTTTTGCCGGCACCGTTTGGGCCAATAATACCTAACACCTCTCCTTTTTTCAATTCAAATGAAATATCACTGACTGCCCAGAATTCACCTTTCCTTAATTTGTCCGAACGAGAACTTAATCCCAGCATGTTCCTTCCAATATCCTTAAGGCCATAAAGCATAGACCGTTTTAGTAATTTACAATATTTTTTTGAGACATGCTCAACCTTTATATTAAGTTTATCATTCATTTCAGACTCTTTCTGCCACTCTGGTTTCGGTTAGATGGAAAATAACAAGACAAATTATAAAAACGATAATCGAAAAGATAGAAGCCACTAAAAAACCCTTCCATTCAGAGATAGCTCCTTTCAAAACTAAATCTCTAGGTGCGGAAACCAAATAATATAGTGGATTATACTTAGTAAGCGAAACAAGCGCGCCTAGTTTTGGCTTTGTATAAAAGACGGGGGTTAAAAACATTAAAAAGGTTATAACTATGGAAAGGCTGTTTCCAACATCTCGAAAGACGCCGTTAAAAACTGACAAAATAAAAGCAAGCCCCAGAGAAAATAAAACCAGCGGCATTATTACCAGAGGAATTAATAAAGCCCCTATGTTTGGTGTAACGTGGTAGTAAATAAACAGCATCGCCAAGAGTATCCATTGTATTAAAAACGAAACTAACGATTGACTGAAAGAGGCAATCACTAATGATTTTTTAGAAAAATTAATTCTTACTATCACCGAACCTGCTTTAACCAACGAATTTGAACCGGCTATTAAACCTGTCGAGAAAAGCTGCCAAAAAGCCAGTCCAAGCAGGGCATAAATGGGGTAGGGAACATCAATGGAACCAATAGAGAAAATACCGGAGCGGTTCAAAACAATAAAGGTTACGACGCTGACAACAGGAATGATAAGAGACCAGAAAACACCGATAAACGACTGCTTGTATATACTGAAGAAATCTCTTTTAAAGAGTTGAAAAGTGAGCCAGCTATTGTCTTTGAATTCGCAAAATATTTCTTTAAAAATAAACAGATATCCCCTTTTAAGCGAATTATCTGGCTGGTAGGTTTTTATTTTCTCACTCATTCCTTTACCAATTTATTATTACGAATGAGATTTAACTATTCCGATTACCGCTTCAATTACATCTTGAACATCTTTATCGGTTAACTTGGCTGAAAGCGGCAAAGATATGGTTCTGTCGGAAACCCATTCTGCATTAGGAAAATCGCCCCTTTTATATCCAAAAGTCTTTTGATAATAAGGATGGAGGTGTAAAGCGATGTAATGAACTCCTACCCCTATGTTTCGCTTAGTCATTTCATTCAAAAAATCGTCTCTGGTTATCTTTAAATTATCAATATCAATGAGGATAGGATAAAGATGATAGGCATGACGTGTTTTTCCCTCGGGAGGAAGGGGTGTAAAGAGCGGCAGGTCTTTTAAAACCTTATTATACCTTTCCCAGATTTCTCTTCGCCTTTTCCAGTATTTATCAATTCTGGGTAACTGATAAATTCCAATAGCTGCCTGCATATCCATCATATTGTATTTAAAGCCAGAACCAAGGATTTGATAATGTTTATATCCTGTATCATTAAATCTTCTCCAGGCATCTTTATCCATCCCTTGCAATCCCAGAATCTTAATCTTATCGGCATAGTCTTCATTATTGGTAATAACCATTCCGCCTTCGCCGGTAATAATATTTTTGGTTACATAAAAACTAAAACAGCCTAAATCTCCAAAGGTGCCAGTTTTCCTGCCATAATATTCCGCCTCTGTAGCATGAGCAGAATCCTCTATTATTTTGAGATTGCCTCTCTGGGCAATATCAATTATGGAATCCATCTTACAGGGGCGCCCGGCAAAGTGTACCGGGATTATAGCTTTTGTTTTTGGGGTGATTTTTTTTGCGATTTCCTCGGGTTGAATATTCATTGTTTCTTTTTCACAATCACAAAGAATCGGCTTGGCTCCTGCTTGTATTACCGCGTTAGCCGTAGCGGCAAAAGTCATAGTAGGAAGAATCACTTCATCGCCTGGTTTTAAATCTAAAGACAAGATAGAAAGATGTAAGGCAGCGGTACAAGAACTCAAAGCCAGGGCAAATTTCACCCCTTTATATTCCCTAAACATCTCTTCAAATTTTTGAACCTTGGGACCAGTACCTATCCAGCCAGCTTTCAATAAAGAGGTTACTTCATCAATTTCCGGCTGTTCAATGAGGGGGTTGCCAAAAACTAAGAAATGCTTTCTCATGAGGTTTGAATTGGAGCTTCCTTTATTTCCAGTTGGGGAATTATTATTA
>CAZDME010000087.1:0-3510 GCA_964506785.1 uncultured bacterium
GTTGACTAAGAAACACAGCACTCCCCTCTGCGCCCCACCTAATGTGAAACGCGGTGTCCTCGAGGGGTAGGCTCGCTCTCAGACTCGCTCCTTGAGCAAACTGCTAAAAGGAAAAAAATTAAAAAAATTTGAAAGAATCTTTTTAATTTTTGTGTCTCTAAGTATGTAAGGGGCACGATATGAAACCAAAAAAGGAGGGAAAATGGACAAAAAGAAGAAAACTACGGTAACGGGTTTAATCCCCCAAGAGACTATTGAAAGTAAAATTCTCTTACTTAGAGGACAAAAGGTCATGTTAGACAGAGATCTAGCAAAGCTATATAAAGTACCCACCAAGAGGCTTAATGAACAGGTTAAAAGGAATAAGGGGCGATTCCCGGAGGATTTTATGTTTCAATTGACGAAAAATGAGAAAAATGAACTGGTCGCAAATTGCGACCGGTTTAACCCCCTTAAACACTCTACTGTACTGCCTTATGCTTTTACAGAACATGGGGCATTAATGTTAGCCAACGTAATCAAAAGCTCTACTGCAATAGCGGTTAGTATTCTGATTGTCCGTGCATTTATCAGGCTAAGAGAAGTCATCAGAAACCACAAAGATCTTCGAAGAAAAATTGAAGATATGGAGAGGAAATATGACGGACAATTTAAAATCGTTTTTACAGCCATTAAGAAACTGATGGAAACACCAGAAGTGAAACCAAAAGTGATACAGGATTTCAACCCTCGTAAAGACTAAAGCACACAGCACTGTACTCTGCATTAACCTAATGGCGAAGCCGCGGTCCTGAGGGGTACGTGAGCTACTAGACTCGCCCTCAGCAAACCGCTAATAAAAACGAGGCGAGCTAATACAATCAACCTAAAACAAAAAGAAGCAAAAAAAACACTTAAAGCTGCTTATGTTACTGAATAAACTATCGTTATATGTGATTAAGACCTTTTGCACCTTAATCACTAGTATGGGTATAAAAAAAGAGCTTAAGACGGGGGCTTAAGCTCTATGTGAGGCATATGTTTAAAGTGGGGTTACTCTAAATATAAGTATAGTAGTTTAAGGATGTGGTGTTATTGCCAAAACTGTTATTTGTTTTCTCTGCGGACCATAATACCAAAAAATACGATAAGCTGCTGGGGTATTTTGCTCAGCATATGCCTCAAAAACTTTCTCTCCATTTGGTCCACTAAGGCTATAAAAAGGATGTGTCTGAAGGCTGGGGTGTCGTGGATCTTGCGCTAAGTACTTGAGTGTTTTTTTAGCTGCGTTGTGTCTCTTCTTAAGACTTTTATTCTTCTTTAAGGAATTAAGGTTTTGCTCTGCCTCGATTGTAAGCAGTATTTTGAACAAATTTCTCTCCTATAGTTAATCCAAGGATTTTAAATCTAATTCAGAAACCTTACCCTTACCCGCTTGTTCCAATCCCTTTCTTACCGAAGCTAGAGCTTTCTTGTTTTTATATAACCATGCTTCTGATGCGGGAATCTCTACCATGGGCCGAATTAAAATTTCTCCTTGTAGATTTATATAAACTTTTACTCTTTTGACCTCAGGTAAGTTCTGAAGTGCACCTAAAACAATCCTATTCCTCTGATCAATAGTCTTAGATTCAATTTCTTCAAAATCATCTTCTATATGTATTTTTTTAGTCTTACTCATTTCCTCCTCCTTAACTTCCATTTAAATTATATCATATTCCCCATTTTTTGTCAAATGGGAATTTCCCATTTGTACCATATCCTTTATGTATTATAGCATATATTTATACATTATCAACTTTTTTACTAATTTGCCCATAAACACCTAAAAACACTAAAAACAGCACAAAATTCCCAAGAAACCCCACTCCCCCACCCTAAACACCCCTAAAAAAACACATAATCCCCCCTCTGCATTAACCTAATGTTGAAAACGCGGTCCTGAGGGGTAGGCTTCTCTTAGACTCGCTCCTTGAGCAAACCGCTAATAAAAAATTAGCGAGCTAATACAATCAACCTAAAAACAAAGTAACACTTAAAGCTGCTTATGTTACTGAATAAACTATCGTTATATGTGATTAAGACCTTTTGGGCTTGATCACTATATAGGGGATAAAAAAAGAGCTTAAGACGGGGGCTTCCGCCTTCGCCAATCTATTTCTATATTATCTGGCTTCGGCGGACTGCCGACAAACTTTACCCCAAAAGTCGTAAGCTCTATATATGTGGGGTATATGTTTATTGCGATACAGAACTTATTTATTAGTTAGGATGTCTATAATATCTAACTCATCAATTAGTTTCAGATTATCTAAGACTTTTTTCTGCCATTTTTTATGCATTTTTTTGAAGATTTTGTGTATCTGTAAATGTTGGTTCTCTCTTATCATTTCATGAAATACACGCAAAGCCCCTTCAATATCCCTATCCTTTTTATCTTTTTTTCTTCTCCGTTCGAAAATAATAAGTTTATGCAATGCATATGCTGCCGGATGAGGCAATCTTATACGCAAATTATTAACGTTTAAAAATATAGAATTCTGAACAAGAAAATCTAAAAATCTTAAAGGTTGCGCATTAATACTCAACTGTGCTATTGGATACGGCTTATCATGCCCCCTTCCCCGTTCTGGCACCAGAAATTCAACCGTTAAATCAGGATGGAATAATTTAATATAACCTTACGATCCTTTAAATTCTTCAATAAATCCCAAATCTTCTAGGAGTTCAAAAACATTGATTTTCTTATTAAATTTTGGAGGCAGTGGAACTACAAAATCAATATCTCTCGTACGAATAAAAGTAGAATACTCGCGAGATTTGAATAGATATTTATAAAAATAAATGCTCCAGCTACCAACTAGAACAATTTTATTAAGTATTTGAGCCTTTTCGAACCTTCTAAGCACTTTTAAGCATAAATCAAACGTCTTCTTTTCCATGTAGGGATTTTTCCAGAAACTTTATTTGTTTATTCAGTTTAACAATATTATCTTTATACTTTTTCCTTAATCGCTTTTGTTTTTTTAATTCAGCAAGAAAATCCTTTGATAACACCTTCCCCTTATAGATAAACTTTACCTTTTTCCCGTCTCTAATGGCGAGATAATAATACGAATGCCCCTTAATTATCTTCTTAACGATGCAACCACCTGGATTAGCTTTTAAAGCTTTCTCATAGCCCTGTTTGATCTTCTTGGAATTTTCCAATTCCTCTCTAAGCACACCTTTAATCATCCCCATAATCAGCCCCTAAGTTCCTGTTACCAAACATAATTCTAATATAAGTATACTTAGTTTGGTAACAATTGTCAAGAATTTGTTACCAAACTAATTTCTTAAAATTTAAATCTATGTTTGGTAAATGGTGCGGAACACCCGATAAAAACCTAAAACATTTGCAACTTACATAACAATCCCAAATACACAAGAAATCCCACTCCCGTACCAAAACACCCCCTAAAAACACATAATTCCCCTCTGCGTTAATCTAATGGCGAAGCCGCGGTCCTGAGAGAAAGGTAGGCTTCT
>CAZDME010000088.1:0-3507 GCA_964506785.1 uncultured bacterium
TCATATTCTGTATCATTGCTTTAAAGTACTAAAATTTAACACTACCCCCTCGTTATAACCGTTATCGTGTAAAAGATTACACCGTAAATTTTCCCTAAGCCGGAACGCTGATCCCTCTATTTCCCGTATAATCTCCTCTAAACTTATATCGGCCAGCTTATCTAAAGGATAATCCTGTTTATGATGTTTGGGATAAACGGAAAAAATACCTTTTCTTTTCGAAACTCTATGTATTTCCTTATAAAAAGCGGCCCGTTCCTTTTTATCCTGATAGTGGATAACATCATAACAAAGCACTGCATCGAGCGAATTGTTTTCCAGTGGAATTTCTGAATGTCGGTTTAAAATTTCTATATTTTCCATTGCCCTTATCTTTGCCATTTCTTTTAATCCTGTCAGCCTCATTGTATCTTTATCCAAACCATAAACTTTGCCTTCTTTGCCCACCACTCTTGCCGCGGGAATCGTATAATGACCTTCTCCGCATCCAAAGTCCAGCACAGCCTGCCCTTTCTTAAGGCCAATTTTTTTCAAAAAATCTACCCCGTCTTTTTCTATCCATTTTCTGACATCATCATTCATTTTTATATATCTTCTATTTTCCCTAAAACCTTATCTGCTGTAACCGCATGTAAATTAAAAGCTGAATCTTTTATCAGATCCGCGCCTGATGCTAACCCTGAAAGTCGGGCTTTCCGCTGATCGTTATACATAAGGTGACAAGCCCGTCATTAAAGGGCCTTTTGCATCTGTTTTTTTGTCCGCGGTATTATAGAGTCACCTTTCTATTTTTAAATCGGGTAATTTTTCTACCGGACGCAGCCCATTCCAAGTTACATCTGTCCCGTCATAAGGATTGCGATTAAAGATAATCAATACCTGCACTTTTTATTTCCTTTTCAAGAAATCACCTGTTATAAAATTTATCAAAAGCGCTTTCAGCCGCCAAAGCTATCGGTTCCCTGCCGGGATCCGGGGACAACTCCGGTTGGCCGGCGCACCTCAAAGTAGTCAAATCCAAAACCTTTAATCCGCACCTTATCGCCAGGGCTATTACATCAATATGCTTGACTGAGCATTCGGTATCGCTTATTAGCTGCCCGCCTATTAACTTCTCATCTTTTTTGTCAAATATCAGCTTCACCGTATAAGGTTTTCGTTCCCGCATCATAGAATGCTTACTGATAGATTTTTCTTTCGCTGTAACTATTTCGATACCTTCCCTTTTAGCCTCCGTTTCGGTGACACCCGCCCCTGCTATAGATTTGTCAAAAAATTTGGTGCAAAAAGCATTGATTAGAGGTGGAAATTTTATGTTAAACCCTAATATATTCTTGGCAATGACCCTACCGGAAATTACCGCGTTAGGGCGTAATTGCCCAAGCGCGGGATTGCCTGTAATATGACTCTGGTACTCCACAAGGTCTCCGCCGGCAAATATATCAGGGTCTGAAGTTTGCAAATTCTGATTGACCTTTAAACCAAGCTTACCCAGTTTCAATCCCGCGTCTTTGGCTAAATCAATATTGCAACGGGCGCCCGCGGAAACAACAACCATACCCGTATTTATTTTTTCGCCGGAAACCAGTGTTACGCTTTCTACGCTTTCTTTTCCGTTAATTGTAACTGCTTTCTGGTTAAGTTTCAATCGCACTCCTTTTTTCACCATATAACCCTGTACCTCTTCGGCCATATCGGGATCTAAGGCATTCGACATAATATTCCCGAGCATTTCCACAAGCGTAACTTTCAATCCTTGGCGGGACAACAGATAAGCCTTTTCAATCCCTATCGTACCCGCGCCTAAAAGAACAACATCTCTAACCCGCTTAGAATTTATCCAATTGAGAATGTTAACCGCGTCACCACTTGTGCGAAGGGTAAATACCCCCGCTAAATTAATTCCCGGAATAGGAGGCATAACAGGCTTTGCGCCAACAGCTAAAACAAGTTTATCATATGGATATGTGTTGCCGTCGGTTGTGGTAACTATTTTTTTATCTCTATCTATCCCTACCGCTTTTACGTTTACCAATCCTATTCCTTTTTCCGTGAATATACTGTCATCCTTGTAGGAAGGGTCTACCATCACGTCACCGCAACAAATATAGGGAGTCGCGCATCTTGTCAATAAACCTTTTTCCTGTGGCTCCCGAATTATAGTTACTTCGAGAGAAGGTTTCAACTTTTTTAGCATTAGAGCTGCAAGCGCGCCGCATCCCGAGCATCCGATAGAAACTACTTTTTTTATCCGGTCCATTTTATTCGCCTAATTTCATTACCTTTTACACACTCCATCGCCTATGCAAGGAGGCCCGTCGCAAGCTCGCTTCTCCCGCAACAGGTCTTATCTGAAAAATGGTTATTTTCGTAATCTGTCGGGTAAAATCCTTTTCCTTTAAAAATTATCCCCATACCCGTTACCGATGACCTTCTTATCCCTTTACCGCATTTCGGGCATTCTTTTAGCGGTTGCGTGCTCATGTTCTGAAATTTTTCAAATTTGCAGCCGCAACTGCCGCACTGATACCTGTATGCCGGCATATTTCTCTTTCTTCTATTTTATGAATTTGGATTTCAGTCTTTCCAGCACATTCATATAATCAATGATTAATTTACCGTTTAAATGGTCGATTTCATGCTGCAATACCCTTGCCAAAAGGCCCTTTGTCCTTATTTCTACGGCGCGCCCTTCCTCATTCAGGCCTTTTACCGTAATGCCAATAGGCCGCCTGACATTAACTGTAATGTCAGGGACGCTTAGACAGCCCTCCGGCATATTATCGGATCCTTTTACATCGATAATTTTAGGGTTAGCCAATTTTACGGTTATATTTTCGACCTCCGCGACAATGAGCCTTTTAGAAATACCTATTTGAGGGGCTGCCAGCCCAATGCCGCAAAAATGCTTCATGGTAAAAAGCATATCCCGAAAAAGCTTGATCTCTTTTTCCGTGATTTTTTCTATTGACTGACATTGCTTTCTTAAAACATTGTCGGGATATTTTTTAATCGCTAAAGGTTTCATGTCATCCGGCTAAAATTGAGCTCGCTACCATAAAACCGGCGGCAGCCAAAGTAGTATACGCAAATATTTTCTTAAGGCGCAGGGGCTCTGTCTTAACGGAAAGCTTACCGCCTGCCAAGCCACCCAAGGCCGCGACACAAACTAACGGAACGGCCCAAACAGGATTAAAATCGCCGGCAACACTATGGCCAAGAAATCCCATTAAAGCTGTTACGGCGACCATGGCGGAAGATGTTCCAATAGCTATTTTCATGGGAACGCCGCAAGCCAATACCATTAACGGTATTTTAAAGCTTCCTCCCGAAATTCCAAGCATTCCGGCGAAAAAACCTATTAATGCCGTAATGGGAATAGCCATCCAGAGGTTTACCCTGTAATTATATCCGTCAAAAGAACGATTCCAATAACCAAACTGCTTTTTACCGTTGTTAATACGCTCTTTAACCGGTTTTAACATGAAAAAAGCTGCTACTATTAAA
>CAZDME010000089.1:0-3305 GCA_964506785.1 uncultured bacterium
TTAAAGATTTAGAGGAGAATAAACAGGTCCTTTTTCGTTACTGTGACGTAGAGGGAGAAATAAATAGAAACAGCAATCCAAACGGGGCTATAGCCGATATTGCGGGTTTAGTAAACAAAAAAGGTAATGTCCTGGGTATCATGCCTCATCCGGAGAGAAGTTCTGAAAAAGAATTAGGTTCCGAGGATGGATTAAACATATTCAAATCAATAGTCAAATGGATCGGGGCCCATTGATATGTTTCGAGAAGAAGTCTATAAAAGTTTAGGTTTAAGCGACGGGGAGTATAAAAGGATTATAAAGGTCTTGGGGCGGGAACCAACACCTACGGAACTGGCCATGTTTTCGGTGGAGTGGTCGGAGCATTGCGGCTATCCCCGTTCGCGTAATTTATTAAAACTTCTACCGCAAAGTGGCCGATACCAGGCTTTAAAGAGTGAAGATTCCGGTGGGATTATTATTGATGATTTAGCGGTTATTTTTAAAATGGAAAGTCATAACCATCCTTCACAGGTCGAACCAAAGCAGGGTGCGGCCACGGGTGTAGGCGGTATTATCAGAGATATCTTTACCGCCGGGGCAAGACCGATTGCCTCTTTGAATTCTTTAAGATTCGGTCCTTTAACCGAACCCTATAATCGCTATCTTTTACGCGGCGTGGTAGATGGAATTCAATTTTACGGTAATTGCCTGGGTGTGCCCACAGTTGGCGGTGATATATACTTTGATGAGAGCTATAACGGTAACTGCCTGGTTAATGCAATGAGTATCGGTATTGCCAAAAAGGATAAGTTAGCCCGGGCGCGGGCTAGCGGATGCGGCAACTCCATTATGTATGTAGGCTCAAGTACCGGAAGAGATGGCATTGGCGGTTGTAGTGTTTTAGCCTCACACGAATTTAGGGAAGGTGAAGAAAAAAGACCGACAGTTCAAATTGGAGACCCTTTTACCGAAAAATGTCTTATTGAGGCTACCTTAGAGGCTTTGGCGACCGGATATGTGGTAGGAATTAAAGATATGGGCGCCGCCGGGCTTACCTGTTCGACCAGTGAGATGGCTTCGGCCGGTAATTCCGGAATGGAAGTGGAACTTGCCGATGTTCCCCGCAGAGAAGAAAATATGGAGCCCTGGGAGGTGATGATGTCAGAGTCTCAGGAGAGGATGCTTATTTGTGTGCAAAAAGGGAAAGAGAAAGAAATCGCGAAGATTTTCTCCAACTGGGACTTAAATGCGGTGGTTATCGGTAAGGTTACCGGTGATGATATGGTGCGCATCAAAGATAAAGGTAAAATCGTAGCGGAGATAAAGGCTCATTCTTTGACTCAAGTGCCGCTCTATGATATGCCTTACAAAAAGCCGGATTATTTAGATATATTAGGTAAATTGGATATCGCCACAATTCCCGAGCCCAAAGATTACAATGAGGTTTTGCTTGAACTTTTGAGCTCTCCTACTATTTGTAGTAAGGCCTGGGTTTATGAGCAATATGACCATATGGTGCAGACAAATACTTTGGTTTTACCCGGTTCTGATGCGGCAGTGCTCAGATTAAAAGGAACAAACAAAGCCATTGCCGCTACTACCGATTGTAATAGCCGCTACTGCTATTTAAATCCTTATCGAGGGGCACAGATTGTTATCGCCGAGGCGGCCAGGAACCTGGTTTCATCCGGTGCCGAGCCGGCGGCGGTGACTGATTGTCTTAATTTTGGCAATCCGGAGAAACCCGATAGATTCTGGCAGTTTAAAAAGTGCGTTGAGGGAATCGTCGATGCTTGCAAATTTTTCAATATACCTGTAGTTAGCGGCAATGTCTCTTTTTACAATGAGCATCCTAAAGGAGCCATTTATCCTACTCCCAGTATCGGAATGATTGGCGTTATTCATGACGTCCGGCTTGTTTGCCGGCAGAATTTTAAAAAAGAAAAAGAAACAATTATTCTTTTAGGACTTTGTAAGGAAGAATTAGGTGGTAGCGAATATTTGAAAATGGCGCATGGATTAATAAAAGGAGACGCTCCAGAATTGGATTTGCGTTTAGAAGTAGCAGTTCAGCAGGCAACCTTAGAGGCGATAAAAAAAGGATTGGTCAGCTCCGCCCACGATTGCTCTGAAGGGGGATTAGCAGTGGCTTTGGCAGAATGCTGCCTCTCCGATAGGGAGAACCCGATAGGAGCAGTTATCGATAATTTGGATTTTACCGGAAGAAAAGATGCTATTCTTTTTGGTGAATCCCAGTCAAGAATTATCCTTTCTTGCAGCGAAGAATCTATCAGTAAGATTAGGGATATAGCCAAAAAGTTTGCGGCGCCATTTCAGATAATCGGGAAAACCGGCGGTAAAAAATTAAAGATATTAAACGATAAAAGCGTTATAATTGATTTGGCGGTTAAAAGGATGGTTTCTAAATGGACAAATTCATTGCAGTTATTGATTACGGCTTAGGGAATTTAAGAAGCGTGAGCAAAGCCTTAGAAGCCGTTGGCGCAAAGACAAAGGTTACTAACGAACCTAAAGACATAGCCAATGCTTCCGCACTCGTATTGCCTGGGGTAGGGGCTTTTTATCGGGCTATGGAAAATTTTAGCAATTTAGGGGTTTTATCTTCCATTTTTAAGGCAATCAAAAGCGGCAAGCCTTTTTTAGGAATCTGCCTGGGCTTACAGCTGTTATTTACGGAAAGCGAGGAACACGGGCGCCATAAGGGTTTTGATATTTTAAAGGGAAAGGTAAAAAAAATCGATTCGCAGGTGAAGATTCCCCATATGGGATGGAACCAGGTAAAAGTGCGGAAAACAGAAGACAGAAAACAGAAAACAGAAAGCAGAGGACAGAAAACAGATATATTTAAAGATATCCCGGATAAAAGTTATTTTTATTTTGACCACACTTATTATGTCGAACCTGAAGATAAAGAAATAATTATTGCCACGACCAAATATGGCCGGGATTTTGTCTCCGCAGTAAATAAGGATAACATTTGGGGTCTGCAATTTCACCCGGAAAAAAGCACCGCGCTTGGCCTGAAAATTTTGGGGAACTTTTGCCGTTATGTTAGCCCCGTTAGAAATCCCTCTGACTATGAGTAAGCATTTTTATTTTCTGATGGGGTAAGGGATGAGATTAAAATGAAAAGTGAATCAAAATTTCCAACGGGGTTAGCTAAAAGGATTATACCTTGTCTGGATGTAAAAGACGGCCGGGTAGTTAAAGGAATTAATTTCCTGAATTTAAAAGATGCTGGTGACCCGGTAGAGTCAGCTTCCGTATATTCCCGGGAAGGAGCCGATGAAATTGTTTTCTTA
>CAZDME010000090.1:0-3233 GCA_964506785.1 uncultured bacterium
TTTTTCAGTGCTATGCTTACTGCACGTAAATTATCAGCATTACATATCATAGGATTCTTGTATTTTCCGAATGGAACATTGAACTTCCCTCTACTATTAACCCTATATAAACCATTAAAGCATGTTTTATTTAAATAAATTGTCCGTGCTGCTCGCTCTACTTTATCCGCTGGCTCTTGCTTCCTAATTTTGTAATATATTTTCTCTATATTCTTAAATTTAGAATTATTCAAGAAACCTATTAATCTTTCAACGTTTTCTTTAATGACACGATAGCAATTCACAAGCTCATCGTTCGAATCTATTAAAATTATTCGTTTGCCATTATTTAATCTACCAGTGCTATATAAATGAAAAAATACTGCACCGCCACCAACAAAAGGTTCAAGATAATTATTAAATTTATCCGGAAAGAAAGCTTCGTATTGCCTTAACAACTGACCTTTTCCCCCTGCCCATTTTAAGAAAGGTTCAGTTTTGGTAGGAAATTGTGTGGAGAGAGACACTGAAATGGTGCTCAACTCATTTGCTTCAAGCCAAGCATTTAGTTTTTCGATTCTAAATCTCCATTGATTTTCTATTCTTGCGACAGGGATTTTTCCATTTTGAGCAAGTTTATATACCTTTTCTTTGCTCATTTGAAGATACTCAGCTACATCTTTTACTGTAAGCAACCTTTCCACTTGTAAGCCTCTGTCCAAAGAAAACTACAGAATACTACTATTTACCAATATTATACTCTTCTTCGGGGGTTATTCAAGTTAATTCGACAAACAAAAAACCTCCGCCTTTTCAAGCGAAGGTTTTACTTTTTTAACGTCCGGGATTTCCCCCTTCAAACACGGGACTTTTGCTACTAAATTTACTATAACTTATCTATATAGGTTTGTCAATTCCTTTTATGGGAAAGCTTGCCTGCCCCCGTTACTTACCGTAGAGAGCCTTTAATTGCTCAACCGTGGGATTGGCCGAATAATATTCTCCCTGGGGTCCGATATACCCTTCATCCTGCTTTACCAATCTAACCGGGGTATAGCTGCCATTGGCATTAGGAACATGTATCGTTACCGCCTGGCCGGGTAGATTCTGAAGCTCTTGAACGGCCGGAGAGAGAACCATAGCGGCCGGAATAGCCTCAGGAGGCGAAACAACAATATAACCGGAAGGACAAGCCCTATAGTAAATATTGTCGCAATAATAATAGGTTTGGCCTCTAACCCTAAAGGTTCGGTGTCCTCCGGGAAGAACCTTGACTGTCCTAACTGTCTTAACCATCCTAACCGTTGGGCAGGTTGAAGATGTAGACATAGTAGTAGCCAGGACCCCAACTAACCCTAAAGCCAGGGCTCCATACAAGACAGCATCATTAGTATCCTTTTTGTGCCTTATGTGCCTTAGGTGACGGCCCGGCCTTCTATGCGAATAGCTTCTTGAGATACGTCTTCGCGGACGAGCAAAGGCATCTGCCGATTGGGCCATAATAATTAAGCTGCAAATCAATACCACCAATAATTTATTGGAAAAGATTTTTTTATTCATTTTAATCCTCCTTTCCGTATTTCTTGCTCCATATCTTCCGCGAATGCGACCTGCGCCCCATCTTTGAGCGAGAGGGGCCTAACGTCTTGAATTTCTCCTGTTGCTGGGGAGTTAAAACCTCCATAATCTTCTGGTTGCTCTTCTCCTTGATAGTGTCAATAGACTGACGAACATCTTTTCCTACCTGACTAATTTCCCGGCGCGTCTCTTCCATAATCGCCTTAACCTTGACTTGCTGCTCCTGGTTAAGCTCCAGCTTATCGGTCAACATGGTAAAGAGACGCTCCTTGCCCCTTCCCCCTCTGGCTCTGAAATCTTTGGGGGCCTTGAAATCCTTCGACCGATGCCACATAAATCGCTCTGCCTTTTCGGTAAAATTCGGCCTCTTAGAACTCAGGTAAGGAAAATCTACCTTTTTGGCTATACCGGCGCCAACCACTACCCCGGTTAAAACACATAACACTCCAAATACTGCCAGATAAACTGCGTTCTTATTCATCTAAATCACCTCCATTTTAATCTTCTACTCCCAGAATTACCTCTAAAGCCGCTTCGGTACTTACCGGATTGCCGCTTAAGAGGTTATCTTCTAAAGTTGTCTCACTAGCCTTCTGCCCGGTGGAAATTGAAAAGAGAAAGAGAATCGATAGGACAAAGGTCGCTACCGGAATGGGAATAAGCCGCCGGGAAAGATTTTCCAGATCAATCAGGGAAGGTCTCTTTTCGGCAGGCTCTTGCCGTTTCCGGGCGATTTTATCCCGCAGGCGGTTAATTAAATAATTCTCCGGTAAATTTATCCGCTCTTTTCCCGAGACAAGCTCCTTAACCCGGGAAAGTTCCAATAATTCCTTTTTACAAAGAGGACAGGCATTTAGGTGTCTTTCAACCAGAGTGGTTTCGGCTTCACCTGTCTCCTTATCCAGATAGCGGGATAATAATGTTTTTACCTTAATGCATTCCTTCATTTCGATTCACCCCTTGACCTAAGCAGTTCCGTTTTAAGAAATTTTCTGGCACGGTAAATCTTTGACTCCACCGTTCCGATAGAACAACGTAAAACCCCGGCTATTTCAATATAGCTTAACCCATCGATATCCTTAAGCACCAGCGCTACCCTGAACTTAAAAGGAACGTTCTTTAACGCCATTTGAATCATCCGTTCTTTTTCCTTGCCCAATAAGGTGTCTCCGGGACCCCGGCGGCCGGAGGCAATATTATTAAGGATACCTTCATTATTAACAAAATGCCTTCTCCGGCGCGAGAAATCATAAGTGGTATTGACAACAATGCGGTAAAGCCAGGTGGAAAACTGAGAGCGTTCCCTAAAAGACCTTAAATTGCGGTAAACCTTCAAAAATACCTCCTGGGTGATATCTTCGCTTTCCCCGTCTCTTCCGATAAGGGAATAAACGATATTCAAAGCCCGGTTCTGGTACTTTTTGACCAACATTTCGAACCCTTTCTCATCGCCAGCAAGAAACTGTTCTATATAAAGGTTATCTTCGTTTTTCTGTTTCTTCATAGATTAGACGTACCCATTAGAAATTTATTCCCAGAATTTTGGAGGAAGATATCATTCAGGTATTGCAGGTTAAATGCCCTACTATTATACCAGAAAGATAGGATTTGGTAAGGATTTCTTGTTGAGGAATGAAGAAGGGTGGTTTATTAAAGAAGAAAGACCTGCCCGGCTG
>CAZDME010000091.1:0-3115 GCA_964506785.1 uncultured bacterium
AGCAAATGCAATAATACGTCAGATGAAGAGAATCTAAAAAAAGAAGAGCGTTCCTAGTCGTGAGACCCCAGTCGGATAGAACCTTGTGTTTCGTTACTTTTGCCGAAAAATGGTCTTTATGATATAAGGGGAGGAATAGGAAATGTCATTTAATTATGATACATGTCAAAAAAATATTGAGTTATTGGCTCAGTGGTATAAGGAGCATCGCGGGGAAAGAAATGAAGCAACAACTCGTTTAACTCTAATTGATAGATTATTTTTTGAATGCTTAGCTTGGGAGAAAGCAGACGTTATTTTAGAAGAATCACATAATAAAACATACGCAGATTATACGTTTTTAGCACCACGACGCATTCTCATTGTTGAAGCAAAAAAGGCAAGAGGTTATAAGGATGAATAAAAAACAATTGATTGTATTGTGGGTAATGGGAATTATTATTAGTATAGGGTGGTGGTGTTGGTCTGCGAATGTAGGTCAATACAAGTCACAAAGCACACCATACTTAATAGGGACGCATATGACAACTTTAATTATCGGTGGCTTATTAATTTATACCTTAAAAAATAAAAAGAAATGAAGTCCTTAACTATTCTAATTCTGGCCCTACTTCTCCTCTCATCCCTCGCCTATGCTCAAATGAATTATCAGCATATTGATTTAGATGGCGATGGCAAAGAGGAGATTATCGCAGTTTATCAGCAATTTGAGATACCAGAAAATATCCTGCCATTTGAGAAAGAAGGAACAATTGCGGTATATAATTCGGATGGGGAACAGATAGGTCGTTTCTCTATGCCAGACCGCTTTGATAAGATAGAATTTGTAAGCCTCAACAAGGATGGAGTTAAGCAGATAGTAGCTTGGTCTTCTGGTGGTATGCATTATACTAATATAGCTATCTATGGCTATAAGGATAGTAGATTGTATAAAATATTTGAGAATGGTAGCGGTTGCGCTATCCTTACGGATTTTAATTCTGCGCCGCCTAAAATAAAAGTAGGCATACCTAAGTTTGAAGAAAAAGGCTGGTCTTACGCAGATGAGCCAGATTGGGAAATATGGGCTTGGGGTGGTAAGGAATTTAAAAGAATGAGTGAATAATAGTCACTCGAAGCATTACCATCACGGAACAATTGATAATTTGATTAGTGAATTAAAAGAGATCAAGTTAAAGTAATATTTTTGGTATAATAAGGTAGATTTTACCATCAAATTTTGCCCGTCCCTTTATATATGGCGGGCGTGCCCGCACCACGCCCGCCATAAGAAGATTTAAAAAATTCGCGTTTTCCCTTTTCCCCTCCCTTTGAGGAAAGGGAGAGGGGAATAAAAAGGGGTGGGGTTAAAAGCCCTCTGCAAGAGTCGTCGAACCCTCCTCGGAGGGCGTTCCGCCGAAGGCGGACGGCGAAAGGGAGGTCATAAAGCGAACCCCAATATCCCTTGTAAGCGAGCGCTACATATTCGGCCACTCTGCCCGATAGAAGTTTTTATTTTATCGCTTAAGGGCAGAGACGGACGAGCGACACCTTAAATTACTTGTTAAAGAGCGAGGACGCAGACTCAGCCGAAGGCTGAGGCTGGCCGAATTAAATTACTTGTTTTTGTAAAAATAAGTTCGAACTTTGTTTAAAAGGCGCCGCCAGTTTTACTTTGAAAAATTTTTAAAATAAAAAAAGACGAAAATGCAAAAAGACAGACTTACTATCTTTCTCCTTTCGGCCATCTGCCTTTTTAGTCTTGGCTTTTTTCCCGCCGGGGCAGAGGAACATAAATTGGCTTCCCCGGAAAATAGAGTCATTTCTCTGGAGGAATGCGTTAACTTTGCCCTTGAAAACAGTTCGGTGGTTAAATTAGCCAAGCTGGATTTTTTGATTGCAGAAGCCGATCAGGGAATAGAGGAAGCGATATTTGATACGAGACTATTTGCCGATCTGTATTTCTCTGATGACAAAAGAGAGAGTCTTTCTATTTTCGGCCCCGATCAGACAAAAACAAATTCCTATTCCGCCGGTCTTTCAAAAAAGCTGCCCTCAGGGACGGAATTAACCTTTTCTTTTTCGGATAGCAGAGCCTGGAGTAACTCCCAGTATGTTTCGCAGAATCCGGCTCATACCGCAGAGGCATCTCTGGAGGCGCGCCAGCCTTTAGCCAAGAATTTCTTTGGTCAAATCGACAGGCAAAAGATATCGGTAACCAATTTGGCAATTAAAAATGCCGATTTGGATACCAAAGAAAGAATCGAATTATTAGTGGCCGAAGTTGAAAAGGCCTACTGGCAGTGGGTATATGCTAAGAAGGATTTAGATGTTTACCGTCAGATTTTAGAAAAGTCTAAAAAGCTGCATAAGGCCAATATCCGCAATTATGATATCGGCCGTATTGAAAGGGGAGACTTTTTGGCTTCGAAGGCGAATGTTTTGATAAGGGAAAGCGAAACGGCTATTGCTGAAAATAAATACCGGCAATCGGAAGAGAGCCTCAAGCTTTTTATGAATATGGACCCGATTTATCGAATTAAGCCAGCGCAAGGTTTGGAGTATAAAGAAATAAAATTTACGTTGGAGAATTCTCTCCGAACGGCCTTTCAAAAAAGGAGGGATTATCAAAAGGCCACGAGAGAAGTGATGATAAAGAATATTACCTTAAAGACTAAAGCCAATGAATGCTGGCCGGAGATTGATCTGGTAGCTACCATGGCCGCCAATGGAATAGACTCGAATTTTACCGATGCCTCAAAGAAGATAGCTGATGAAGACAATAACTATTATTATGCCGGGGTGGAAATATCGATCCCTCTGGAAAATAAAAAAGCCAGAGGCGAATTTAAGAAGGCCCGGCACAACAAAGAAAAAGCCATTATTAACCTTAAGACGATTGAGAGAACCATCATCACTGAAATAGGCAATGATTTCCGCGATTATACAACTTATCACGCCAATTTAAAAAATCTCATAAAGGCTTCCCAACTGCAAGAGGAAAAGCTCCGGGAAGAGGAAAAACGATTTAACTATGGCCGGTCGGATACCAAAAGGTTAATTGACTATCAAGAGGATAATCTCCGGGCCCAGCTTCAGGTAGCTCAAGGTATCCTTAATTTTGAAAAAGCCCGGG
>CAZDME010000092.1:0-3113 GCA_964506785.1 uncultured bacterium
CCATATTAATATCGATATCGCTAAGAGTTTTTGCCTTACTATAATTCTGGTTAAAACGCGAACATTTATCGATAAGTTTAAGCTCAAGCCGGGAAAGCTGACTGTACCAATTATTCACCAGATCCTTATTGAGAGCCATATACAGGCAGGACTCTTTTAAGGCAATAAGAAAATTTAGTGCCCCTTCAGGATTTTTCTGGATAAAATCCTCCGAGATTATAACCGCTAAATTAAGAGGTTGTGCCTTTATAACCCTGGCCTTTTTTTTCTGAATCAAATCCTCTATATAGGGATCCCAACTCATAACAGCATCTACTGAACCGTCAACTAATGCCGCCCGGGAATCCCCCCCGGACATATTGATTAATTTTACATCTTTTCCCGGGATTAATTTCGCTTCTTCAAGCCAGGCTAAAATAGGCCGGTGGATGGAAGAACCGAATATAGTCGTAACCTTTTTACCCTTTAAATCTTCCAATGACCGTATATCCGAATCAATCGGCACCAAAAGACCTGCCCTTCCGGCGCTACCGAAAGAGGCAACAACCCGGGCCGGGAAACCTCTTCCCAGCAGGACCACCACGTTCTGCTCGCTGGTAAACGCAGCATCAATCTTACCTGAAAGTAAAGCCTCCATCATCGGCGGCCCATACTGAAAAGGAACCACTTTCCCTTCGAGTCCATTTTTAGCTAATATGTTGGTCCTTTCTAAAATCTGGCCAATCTGTCCATTAATAAGCGTGCCCACGGCTGGATAGGCAAGGCGAATGGGAATAAGATTATCCTCTGCCCGAATAACAATCCGGCCGGATAAAACCAAGAAAATAAAAACCAGCAGAAATAATTTTTTGTTCATTTTTAACTCCCTTTCAATATAATCCGCTTATTTTGTAACTACGATTATATCCGAGGGAACATACAAACTATCATCGATTTTTTTTGCTGCTTCTTTCTTCAGTGTAGGGTTTATAGCCTTTGAAATATCAAAGGGAGAAACCATTTTTTGGGTAGCGGTAAACTCAGCGCTTTTCTCCATCATATCTAAAAAATCATCACTCAAAGCCACATTAATATCGCTTATCTTTTTTGCATAACGGTAGTTTGAATTCACCCCGGAGCATATTTTTATAATTTCTGGGTCTAACCGCGAAACTTCGCCAAACCACTTATCTACCTGGTCCTTATGGGTAACCCAGAAAAATACCGCCTCTTTAAGAGATCTGATGAAATTAATTGCTCCATCAGGATACCTTTCAATAAATTTGTCGTTCATAATGACTACAGAATAAAAGGGTTCTGCCTCTATAATTCTAAAATTATTTTTTCGCCGGTATTGTTCTACCGCCGGATCCCAAATCATTATGGCATCCAGTCCGCGCCTTATTAATCCCGGGGCCACTTCATCCCGGCCAACGTTTAATACCTGAACATCTTCACCCGGTTTTAAACCAGCTTTCCTGAGCATCCCTAAAAGATTTCGATGCGGGGAAGAACCAAAAGGAATCCCTATTTTCTTGCCTTTTAAATCACCGGTTTGTCTAACCGGGGAATCTTTTAAAACCATAATTGCTCCCCTGCCCAGATGGCCGAAAGTGGCAATAATTGTGGCTTTATGTCCTTTAGACAGAGGCAAACTGGCCGGGACCTCAGAAGTAAAAGATACATCTACCTTATCAGACAATAAAGCCTCCATCATTGGAGCTCCATACTGGAAGCCTTTAATATCGGCCCGCAAGTTATTTTTTTCTAGAATATTGGTTTTCAAAAGCACCTGTCCAACCTGTCCATTTGTCAAAGTAGCCGTAGGATAGGCAACGCGAATGGGAATTTCCCCTGTTTCATTTAATCCACCGGAAACAGAACAAATTTGGAAGGTGAATAAACCTAATACTACAACTATTAATCCACTAATTATTTTTCCCATTTTTACCTTCCTTTTCCATCTTTATACTGCCTAAAACCTTGGTTAATTTTATACCCATCTGGTCTATACCTTTTAATGTTTCTTCCCGCAGGCTCTGGGAAATATAATCTTTCAATTTTAAAAATTGGCTGTTTCCCCTTTTTATTTCGGAAAGCCTGGGTTTTTCCAAGTCTATCGGCACAATTTCCTTCAGCTTTCCCGGACGGGCACTCATTATAAGAACTCTATCACTTAAAAAAATCGCCTCTTCGATATTATGAGTAATGAAAAGCAAGGCCTTATTTGTTTCTCCCCAGATCTTTAAAATTTCTTCCTGCATTATTTCCCGGGTTAACGAATCCAGAGAAGCAAAAGGCTCATCCATCAATACAACTTCCGGATTTGAGGCCAGGGCCCGGGCAATGCCAACTCGCTGCTTCATCCCTCCGGAAAGCTGGTAGGGATATTTGTCTTCAAAACCTTTCAAATGAACAAGTTCAATAAAATGACGGGTGATTTCTCTGCGTTCATCTGCGGGAATCCCTTTTGCCTTAAGGCCAAATTCAATATTCCCCTCTACGGACATCCAGGGAAATAATCCGTACTCCTGAAACATTACTGTCCGCTTGGCACTCGGAGCGGTAATCGGTTCTCCATCATAAGATACCCGACCAGTCTCATAGGGAATGAATCCGGCGATTATATAAAGAAGTGTTGTTTTACCACAGCCACTTGGCCCGATAATACCTAAAATTTCGTTATTTTTAAGAGAAAAAGAAAAATTCTCCAAGACCTGAATGTTTGTTTTGTTGTCCGCTAAAACAAACTTTTTAGATAAGTTTTGAATTTCTATCTTGGATAACATCGTTTATTTTTTTACCCAGGGAACCAACTTTCGCTCTAAATAGAGCATAAAAAGATTCATTGCTAACCCAATTATTCCAATGGAAATCATCCCGGCAATAACCTTGTGCGTTTCAAGCAGCATCCGATGCAACTGAATCATATATCCCAGCCCTGATTGAGCAGCGATAAGTTCAGCGGCAATAACACTCATCCAGGCTACTCCTAAACCTATTCTCATCCCGGTAAGCACAAAAGGCAAGGCTGAAGGAAAAAGAACTTTAGTAATAACCCTCCCTCGGGAAGCCCCTAAACTTAAGGCCGCATTAATATGAACCTTTTCGACGCTTTCCGCTCCGACAAATGA
>CAZDME010000093.1:0-3014 GCA_964506785.1 uncultured bacterium
GTAGATGATGGCTTCGCGAAAGCCTGTTATGATGCGGTAATGTCCCATCAGGGTATTGTCCGTTGCCTCATCCCCTGTGTCGACCAGCAATGGCCGGCTGTTCAGAGAATGTATCTTATTTTTGGTAGCGACAACGATGATATTGTCTTTGCCGACATGCCCGATGACTTCGGGACTGATCTGCTGATTACCCCTTCCTAACAGGAATCCCTGGCCCCCGATAGGTGTCAGAATAGTTTGGTCGGTTTCCCCTTGATTTTTTCCAGGTCATCATGGGAATAATTAATCATCCCCCGGGCGATTTCTCTGCCTTTATCATCCTGGAGACTGACCACATCTCCTGCCTGAAACCTTCCTTTGTAACCAATTATACCGGAAGGCAGCAAGCTTTTTCCTTTGGAAACCAGGGCTTCTTTAGCCCCTTTATCCAGGAGAATTACCCCTTTGACACTTAAACGAAAGGCAATCCAGCGTTTGCGGCTGGCCATTTTATCCGACATTTCGGGAAGAAATAAAGTGCCTAAATTCTGGCCGCCGAAAAGTTTGGAGAGAATGTTTTTTTTGCCTCCATTGGCAATAATCATCTTTTCCCCGGCTTTGGTTACCATTTTCGCTGCCTGAATTTTAGTCCGCATCCCGCCGGTAGCAGTTTCTGCCATCGTCCCTTCGGCCATAGCCTCTATTTCGGGACTAATCTTATTTATCTCCAGAATAAGCTTAGCCTTTTTATCTTTCCTGGGCTCTCCGGTATAGAGCCCGTCAATATCGGATAGTATAATCAGCAAATCTGCTTCAACCAGATTAGCCACCAAGGCAGAAAGAATATCGTTATCACCAACCTTAATCTCCTCTATGGCTACGGTATCATTCTCGTTTATAATCGGGATGATATTTGAGGAAAGCAAGGTTCTTAAGGTATTGCGGGCATTGAGGTAGCGCTTTCGATCCATTAAATCCTCCTGGGTAAGAAGGACCTGACCAACTACCTGACGACACCGCCTGAAAAGTTTGTCATAAACAAACATTAACTGACTTTGGCCGACAGCGGCAGAGGCTTGCTGTAAAGGAATAGTCCGGGGTTTCCCTTTAAACCCGAGACGTCCCATACCGGCGGCAATCGCTCCAGAGCTAACTAATAAAATCTCTTTGCCCTTTTTCCTTAGAGAAGCAATATCTTTGACAATATTTTCGACTCTTTTTAAATTCAAGGTATGGTTTTCTTTCGTTAATACCCTGGTGCCTACTTTGATGACTATTCTTTTTGCCTGATTAAATATTTTCTCCCGTTCCATTTTAACTGTCCTTTTTTATTTTCTCAAGCTCCCTGGCTATTTTCTCGATAAAAACCGGTAGCCCCTCTCCGGTCAAGGCCGAAAGAGGGAAAATCATTCCTTTAATTTTCTTTTTAAAACGCTCCAGGTTTTTCTTCGCCTCCGGCAAATCGATTTTGTTCAGACCGATCAAAAAGGGCTTCCCGGTTAAATCCACCTTATATGCCTTTAGTTCCTTTTGGAGCGAAAGGAAATCATCAAAAGGATCTCGCCCATCAACCCCGGCTAAATCAATCAGATAAATAAGCAGACGCGTCCTTTCAATATGCCGCAGAAATTCATCTCCTAACCCAATGCCGCGATGGGCTCCTTCCAATAACCCGGGAATATCAGCCAGGATAAAATTGGCCGAACCGGCATTTTCTATCACACCGAGATACGGCCTGACGGTTGTAAAAGGATAGCCAGCTACCTTGGGTTTAGCGCTACTTACCTTTCTTAAAAATGTTGACTTACCGGCATTGGGACAGCCGACCAAACCGGCATCGGCAATTAACTTAAGCTCTAATTCTATCTTTTTTTTCTCTCCGGGACGGCCTTTTTCAATAATCCGGGGTGCCCTTCGGGTAGATGTGACAAAAGCGGCATTTCCTCTGCCGCCTTTTCCACCATGAACGATTATAAAGTTTTCTTTATCTTCGGTTAAATCGTAAAACTTGCCGCTTTCTTTTTCCCTGACTACCGTCCCCACAGGCACTTTTATGATAAGCGTTTCACCTTTTCTGCCAGCTTTTCTCCCCCCTTTGCCCCCCTGGCCATTTTCCGCCTGCCAAGTATGCCGGTAACGAAAATCCAAAAGGGTGGTTAAATGCCGGCTGGCTTCAATAATTACATCCCCTCCTTTACCGCCATGTCCACCGTCAGGTCCACCGCGGGGGACATATTTTTCTCGACGGAAACTAAGGCAACCTTTCCCTCCATCGCCCGCCTTTACTGCTATTTCTGCTTTATCAATAAACACGCTATGGTAATCTAAAATTAGCCTTTGGCAACACTGACAATGCTTCGTCCCTTGCCCAATTTTCTGAAAGAAACTATACCGCCAATTTTAGCAAAAAGGGTATCGTCCTTGCCAATGCCGACAAAACTGCCGGCTTTAAAACGGCTTCCCCTCTGCCGGACAATGATACTGCCGGCTTTTACCAGCTGGCCGCCGAAGGTCTTAACCCCTAAACGCTGGCCACGACTATCCCGGCCATTAGTGGTACTTCCCATTCCTTTTTTATGCGCCAATTTCAGCCTCCTGTTTCGATTCCTTTTATTTTTACCTGAGTATTAAAAGGTCGATGGCCAATCATCCGGTGATAATTTTCCCGTTTAATATAGCGGTAAACCCTTATCTTCTTTCCCCTGGCTTGCTTGATTATCTCACCGGTTACCTTTGCCCCTTTGACTAAAGGAGAGCCTAATTTAACCTCTTTTTTATCAGCCACCAGCAAAATGTTTTTGAACTCTATTTCCTTTTTCTTGCGGGGCGGAAGATTATTCAAGGTGACTACCTCACCCGGGGCCATCTTATATTGCTTTGAATTCACCTCAACAATCGCATACATGAGCTTTTCCCTTTCTGGTTAAATCAAGGTCATATAGTAGCATATTGATATAGGGCTGTCAACTTTCTTTATTTCGTTTGTCAAGCCAAAATAGAAATGTCGTATTGTTACCAAAATAGAAATGTCGTAT
>CAZDME010000094.1:0-2983 GCA_964506785.1 uncultured bacterium
GATTATATCATTTTTTCACTCTAATTGCCAACGCAACTTTTTTCTGTTGTAAAGAACATCAGAGATTATACTCCTCTTTTAACTCTTCGATACCTTTACGGGTAACTTCAGCCGATTTGTTTAAGGCTTCTTTTTCCTTCGAATTTAATTTTAACTCTATGATTTTTTCAACTCCATCTTTACCTAAAGATACCGGCACACCTAAAAAAATCCCTTCATATCCGTACTCTCCGGATAGACAAATACTGCAGGGTAAAACTCTTTTAGTATCTTCTATAATTGCCCGGGCCATTTCATAAACAGCCGCCGAAGGCGCATAATAGGCACTCCCTTTCCCCAATAAAGAAACAATTTCCGCACCAGCATGGCGGGTGCGTTCAATAACCTCTTCAATTTGTTTCACCGTAAGTTTATCTGAAATCGGCTTTCCCCCAACCTTAGCTAAACGCATAAGAGAAACCATAGTCTCACCATGTCCACCTAATACCGTCGCTTCTATGGATTGGGAAGGAATTCCTAAAATCTCAGAAATAAAATAACAAAGACGTGATGAATCTAATACCCCGGCCATGCCCAGAACCTGATTTGGCAGAAAGTTGCCTAAAGCATAAATTAGATAGGTCATCTCATCCAATGGGTTGGTTACATTAATGATAATAGCCTCTGGAGCGTTTTCTTTTATTTCTTTGGCAATCAAAGCGGTAATACCTGAATTTTTCTCTACTAGGTCCCTTCGAACCATACCCGGTTTCCGCGGATATCCAGCAGTAACAATAATCAACTGAGAGTCTTCAATTGCTTTGTAATCTCTCGCCCCGGAAATTTTTGTTTGAAAGCCCATAATTGAAGAAGACTCGGCTAAATCTAAGGCTTTCCCTCGAGCTATTCCTTCCACAATATCAAGAATGACAATCTCCTTCACTAAATTGCGTTCGGCAATCTTTACCGCAACATTTGCCCCAACATTACCAGCACCAATAATAGAAATTTTCTTCATTTAATTTTCCATAAAGTTTTAGGTTGCTTCTTTAGATAAGTTTTTTTCGATAATATAATTTTCTAATACAAGATAATCCATCTGGCTCCTTTGCAAACAGTCTATAGCCTCTTCAGGAGTACAAACTATAGGTTCCCCTCTTAAATTAAAAGAAGTATTTAGAACAACCGGCACACCAGTTATATTTTCAAATTCTTTAATTAACTGCCAAAACCTAGGGTTTGTTTGTTTACTTACGGTTTGAACTCTGGCCGTTCCATCAACATGGGTTACAGCTGGGATAGTGGCTTTTTTCCCTTCTATTACCCGAGAAGCTAATAACATAAAAGGAGAGGAGGTTTTTAATTGAAAAAACTCACCAGCTCTCTCTTCCAAAACAGCAGGTGCATAAGGCCGAAAAGATTCCCTTTTTTTTATCTTGGCATTTAATATATCTTTCATGTCAGGATTACATGGATTTGCCAATATAGAGCGGTTGCCAAGAGCCCTCGGTCCCCACTCCATCTTTCCTTGAACCCAACCTATTGTTTTATCTTCTGAAAGCTTTTTTGCAATATATTTTGTTAATTCTGGATCTGATAATCTTTTGAATTTTATTCCTAGATTTATCAAAATTCGCTCTATTTGATTCAAGGAAAAATCTGGACCAAAATAAGCATCTTTCATAATGTAATTTCTCTTATTCCCCAAAACAGAATGGTAAAGATAAGAAGCTGCACCTAAAGCTCCTCCACTATCGCCAGCGGCCGGCTGAATAAAAATCTCCTTAAAAGGAGTCTCTTCAAGAATTTTACCGTTGGCCACACAATTTAAAAATACCCCTCCAGCCAAACAGAGATTATTTACCCTTGTTTCATTATATAGATTTCTTGCAATGGTTATTAACGTCTCTTCAATAAATACTTGAAGACTCGCTGCTATATCACAGTGTCTTTCCTCAATTTTATCTTCTGAATTTCTTTCTTTCCCAAAAGCCTCTACTAACCTTTTGCTATACATCTTCAACCCTTTATTAAAGGCGAAAAATGCCATATCAAGTTTAAAACTACCGTCGGATTTAACAGTAATAATCTCCCTGAATTTATTAAGATATTTTGGTTTTCCATAAGCAGATAAACCCATCACTTTACCTTCACCTTCAAATACTTTGAACCCAAGATAAGTGGTAATTATTGCATAAAGCAAACCTAATGAATCAGGATAGATTATCTCTTTAAAAATCTTGATATTATTTCCTCTGCCAAACCCCAAAGTTGTGGTAGCCCATTCGCCTACTCCGTCTGCCGTTAAAATAGCCGCTTCTTCATATGGAGAAACCAAAAAGGCGCTAGCGGCATGAGATAGATGATGTTTTATGAAGAATGTCTTTCTTTCATACCCAAGTTCTCTTTTGAGCACTATCGGCAAGATCAATCTATCGGCCAGCCAGCTTGGTGTTGTATCCAAAAAATTCTTTAGAGAAAATGGATAAGACCTCAAATGTCTTAAGATGACTCTGGAGAACTTTAGGAAAGGTTTCTCGTAGAAACAAATGTAATCAATATCATAAATTGTCAAATCACCTGCTTGTAGACAAAAATTAGCCGCATTAAGAGGGAAAACAGACGAATATTTTTCTCGATTAAACCTCTCTTCTTGAGCGGCTGCAATAATTTCTCCATCTTTTAAAAGGCAGGTGGCAGAGTCATGATAGTAACACGATAGTCCTAATATATTCACTAGTTACCTTTATCAATAAAAAGCAATATTAAACTCCAGCATAAATAAATGAGATGATAATGGTAGGCCCAATATAAAAAACCAAAAAAGCAAGAAGAGTTAGAATAAGAAATATTGGAATTAAAAAGAATAATTTCTCTTTTCTAACCAGATGAAACATCTCTTTTAAAATATAAAAAAACTTGGCAAATATAATCTTTAGTGCATCAAAAATTTTATTCATAATCAATCCTATAAAATCATCTTTACAATTCCAATCCGAATCTT
>CAZDME010000095.1:0-2677 GCA_964506785.1 uncultured bacterium
AAAATAGAAGTGTTCCCTTTCTCATATTTTGATTTTTTACTTTCCGAAAAGGTTTTTGTATGACCCGTATCCCTCTTTCTCTAAATCTGCCCTGGGGATAAAGCGTAAGGCACTGGAATTTATGCAATAACGCCTCCCGCCAGGAGACGGGCCATCATTAAATACGTGGCCTAAATGAGAGTCCGCTTGCTTGCTTTTTACTTCTGTCCGCTTCATCAATAAACGGTTGTCTCCTTTTTCTACTATATTACCAGACTCAAGAGGTTTGGTGAAACTTGGCCAGCCGGTGCCGGATTCAAATTTTTCAAGTGAACTAAAAAGGACCTCGCCTGAAACTATGTCAACATAAATACCTTCTCTTTTGTTATCCCAATATTCATTTTGAAAAGGCGGTTCAGTGCCGCCTCTCTGAGTTACTTTGTATTGAAGCGGGGTGAGTTTTGAAACAGCCTTCCCTCTTTTTTTAAAATATAGTGAACGGCCGGAGCCGTCTCTATAGAGACGGTATTCTTTAGGATTTTTCTTGTAATAATCCTGGTGATAATCCTCTGCTTTGTAAAAGGTAGAAGCCTTTAATATAGAAGTGACTATGGGTTTTTTAAATTTAGAGGATTCTTTTAATTTTTTCCTCGATTCCTCTGCCAGGTGCTTTTGCTCAGCATCGTGATAAAAAATAGCTGTCTTGTACTGCGAACCCTTGTCTGTAAATTGACCGAAGGCATCAGCGGGATCAATATTCTGCCAGAAAATATCCAAAAGCTCAGCATAGCCTATCTTAGATGGGTCATAGGTTATCTGAATAGCCTCTAAATGGCCGGTCTCTCCGCTGGATACCTCTTTGTAAGAAGGATCCTCTTTGTGGCCTCCGGTATAACCGGCAGTAACATCTATCACCCCTTTAAGTTTTTCAAAAGGAGGCTCCATGCACCAGAAACAACCGCCGGCAAATGTCGCTTTTTTCATTGTGTCATTTCCATAAACAAATAGATTTAAAAATGTAAAACTTAATATGACCGCAAAAAAGAGGAAGAAACCTCTGGAGGTAAACATAATCACCTTATTTTACCATATAAAACGAGAGCCTCAAGGATTATCTTGAGGCTCTGTTTGTTTTTGTAAAATAGGCGGATTAGTTTTTCCTATTGCAGAAGTTTTTTTGCGTTAATGACAACGCAAATCGCCGATAGACCAACCAGAGTATAAATAACCCTTGAGATTATAGACATTGCCCCGAAAATCGCAGCAACAAGGTCAAAATTAAAAAGACCTACCAACCCCCAGTTTAGACCGCCTACGATGAGAAAAATAACCGCGATTAAATTTATAACCTTCATATGAATTTCCCCCGGACAATAGAATATCATAAAATGAAATCGACTAATACTATATTTATTTTATCTTCTTAGGATGGCAAAGATTCTCCGCCCTTATAGCCGTGCGGCCGCAGCTATTAAACACCATACCACTGGCAAGTTTTATCTCTCTCGGTAAAAGGACCACAGGCGTAGCCGCCGGGACCGGCCGGCTGTAAATAAGCGGCATAAATACTCTAGGAAGTCTCCTTGAGGAAAAAATCAGGCGTAACTGCCCTGGCTAAATCTTCCCAGAATTTCTTTCTCTTTTCAGAAGATGGCTCGGATTGAGTGGGAAATTCTAAAAAAGGAACCTCGACGCCTTCCCGGGAAAATTCTTCTTCTAAAATCTCAGCCATTATCCCCTTTAAAACAGGCTCGTCAGAATCCGGCTTATCAACAGGATTTGGGGATTCAGTCTGGTATCTGTTTACCTTGTGCTTGCCCCAGTGTATGCCGCAGGTAGGACTGTTCTCTAAGCCAATAAAACAAGTGAGGCGATATTTGTTTTTTACAAATTCCCTAACCATAAGCATGGGGGTGCGAAGAAGCTCTTTACAGTGATTGCGGAAAAAAATGTTGTCGTATTGCTGCCTTCCTTGAGGATTGCGCTTTAAGCCCATGGCCGTGGTCTCCGGACAAGGATATTGTATTATTCCCACTTTTTTTTCCATAAGATAATTGGTTAGCTCCTGGGATAACGGGAAATTCTGCCCTAAAATGTGTACCCGGCAATAGGGATTAACTAAACATTGCGCAATTAAAATTATCCTGCGGTCTTTTTTACTCATAAAATATCGCCTCCTTTAGAATACTATAGCTTGCGGCTGTCATAAGCCCAGTGGAGAATCGCCTGACGCTGCTTGATACGACAGCTAAGGTCGCCAGTTTTACAGTTCTTTTTAACCTGAGCAATGTGACGCCTGATCGCTCGCCACCTCTTAATCTGACGCCTATCCTCACCCGGCAACCTTCGGCCCAGGTAATAGCGGCAGTACCATTGAAACCAGCCGCGAGGGTCATCCGGATGTATCCAGCCCTTCTTTCTCCAAAAAGAAAGCGGCTGGCTGGCGTTTATGCCAAAATAATTTAGCTTTGGGTCGTGACGATCTTTGCATAACTTGGCCCGTTTGTACCAGGAGGCGGGGAATTCTCTCCGGCAATCAGTCATGTATTTACCGCCAAAAATACCTAACTTGAGCATCTCTTTGGGGGTAAGCTCCGGCTTGAATTCGGGATGGAAATTCTTGCCGGCCCGGCTCAGTGCATATATACCGGTAATTCTTCTGCATCTTGTCGCGTACCGTGACGGTCCTTTTTTTCAT
>CAZDME010000096.1:0-2666 GCA_964506785.1 uncultured bacterium
AAAAAACATTTTATCGGATTTTTGATAAAATATCAAATCTTTATGAGTATTTCACAATTCAATTCGTTAGAAAATGATCTGAAATTGTATTAAAGAACAAAAATTCGATAGATAAAAAAATTAACATCCAAGACGGGATAGATACTGAATTAGTAAAAGAGGCAGAGAAAAAACTAAGTGGAATCAAATACGATTCCTCCACGGTAGAAATTACAAAACCTGATAAAAAAAGGAGTTTTTCCTGGTAAATATGAAGAGGGACCAGATATGAATAAAAATGATTTTTATCCGGATAATACCAATACGTACAAACGCCTTCTAAAGATTTCGCAAAATCTCCAGCCAAAAATTAAACATAATTTAAAAATTGGAATTATTGTGCCGCCTTCAATTTTTGTTGTTCCTACGGGGTGGGAATTTGTCCATACCGCCCCTTTTGAAGGCCCATCGGTAATTGCCAGTTTGTTAAAAGGTATTGGTCTCGATGTGGTTATACTGGATGAACGGTCTAATTTTAATCCTTACGCTCTAAAGGGAGGTTCATTAAAAGGTCTTGATTTCATTGGGGTGGCCACTTATTCTGACAGTTTCCCTTATATCAAAAAAACCATCGAAATTGCTAAGGAAGAAGAGCCGAAAAGGCCGGTTATTCTCGGGGGGCCTCTGGTAAGTTCTGTTCCTGAATTAATAATGAAAAATACGCTGGCTGATTATGCCGTAATCGGCGAAGGGGAACTTACCTTGATAGAATTGATGGATTTTTTTTTGAAAGAGAAACAGGCCCTGCCGATAGACAAGATAAAAGGGCTTAGTTGGAAAAATGAGCAGGGAAAGGTGATTATCAATTCCAGAAGAGCGCAGATGTATAATCTTGATGCCGTTCCTTTACAGGATTTATCCCTATGGCCGACTGTACAGAAGGAAGGTACGGCTCCTGAGATATATATGACCTTTAGCCGGGGCTGCTCGGGAAATTGCAGTTTCTGTTTTAGAGCAATGCCTCTTTTGCGTTATAAATCACCCCAGAGGGTCCATCGCGAACTCAAACAGCTAAAAAAATATAAATATCGTTTTGCCTGGTGGAGCGATCTTACCTTCGTTGAGTCTAAACAACGAGTTCATAAATTTATGGATGAAGCTTTCAGCGGTATTGATTTTCGCTGGAGTTGTTTTACCCGGGTTGACGGCTTGGATTTATCGGTTCTTAGTCATATGAGGGATAAAGGCTGCGATATTGTTATGTACGGTTTCGAATCCATTACTAAGGAAATTCTCGATTACTTTAAGAAGGGGGTTACAGAACACCAAATTATAGAGGCGATAGAACTTACTCGTCGGGCAGGCTTGAAAGTAGGGGGGCTTTTTATTATCGGCGGCCCCGGAGAGACAAAGGAAAGTTTGAAAAGGGTAATGGGTTTTTGTAAAAGATTTAAGGAGGTCACCAGGGTAAAATATCTTTCGGCCCTGCCGGGCACGGCTCTTTATTATGATGCTCTTAAAAAGGGTATTATCAAAGATGAACTGGAGCATTTATATTTTTTAGCCAGGGAACATTCGGTAAAAGAGGATGAATTCTTGCAGTTCACCGATATCCCCGAAGAAACGCTCAGAGAGGCTTATGATAAGATTAATCAGCAGATAGAACTGCGGCCGTACGAATACTGGAACCCCTCTAATCGTTATCTTGAAGAGGGCCAAAAGTTTAAAGGAAGGCCGAACGTTATTCTGGCGACATAAATTGAAAAATCAGATAATAAAGAATGAAGAGCGCAATTTCGGAATTTTTAAAGGGTAATTATTCATATTCTGATGGGCAAGATCCCCAGGAAGAAATTTTAAGAGAGCTTTCATATGCGAAAAGCGTTAATCCCAGGCCTCAAAAGGTAACGCTTATAATCCCTTCATCCCCTCAAATTCCAACCCCCGGCAGAGAATTCTTATTAACCGGCCCTTTTGAAGGATTTACCTATATCGCCACATTAATTAAAAAAATGGGCTATCGATTGCAGGTTATTGACTGCCGTTTGAAAGAAAATATAAAGGAGTTTATTATTGAGGAAATTTATGACGCCTCCATTATAGGTATAGCCGCATATATGGACTCTTTCATTTTCCTCCAGGAAATAACAGCTTTGATAAAAGAAAAGTATCCTGAAAAGTTAATTTTTTTGGGCGGCTCGTTAATTTCATCCCTGCCGGAACTCATACTTTCTCAGACTGACGCTGATTGTGCGCTTTTAGGTGAGGCGGAGCTTACTCTGGTAGAATTTTTGCATAAATATTTTCAAGAAAAATTTTTCGATTATAAAAACGTAAAAGGGATGGCCTATAAAAAAAATGGAGCGGTTATAATAAATCCGGCCAGACCGCAGATTAAGAATCTTGACAATCTCCCTTTGCTTGATTATACCATTTGGCCTAATTTTCAGAGCATAATTGATAATGGGCAAACATTAATTTCTTCAACGAGAGGGTGTCCTATGGAATGTTCTTTCTGTTTCAAGACGATTCCTGCTCTTCGGATGAAAAGCCTCGAACGTTTTGAAGAGGAAGTAGCCGTTCTTAAAGAAAAAACTAAATTTGATTATACCTGGTTGAACGATCTCACCTTTAATATCGATGAAACAAGGGCTATGCGTGTCGCTGAAATAATGAAGAAATACGAT
>CAZDME010000097.1:0-2579 GCA_964506785.1 uncultured bacterium
AGAAAGCCTGAAGGGATTATCCACATGCACGATTTGCTGAAAGCAGGAGTGGTTTAAAACAGGTGATAGGCAGCGGGTAATAGGTGATAGGTAATAGGCGATAAGAGAAAACTGAAGATAGGTGGAAGGGTGGACGTAAGTCAAGATGCTCTTGAGAGGGCGAAGAAGATAAAGTTACTAATGGTGGATGTCGACGGAGTGCTGACCGACGGCCGAATAATTTTTTCCTCAAACGGAGAAGAGTTGAAGTCTTTTAACGCCCAGGATGGCTGCGCTATGGTTTTGGCCCGGCGAGCCGGTCTAAAAATAATTTTTGTTACCGGGCGGAATTCTTCAATTGTCGAACGCCGGGCTAAAGAACATAATGTTACTCAAGTTTTTCAAGGCGTTGACGATAAAGCGGATGTTTTGAAAAAGCTTTTAAAAAAGTATCAGCTGAGCCCAAAGGAAGTTGCTTTTTTGGGCGACGACCTGGTTGATATTGCCGCAATGAGAAAAAGCGGTTTGGCGGTGGCTGTAGCCGACGCTGTTCCCGAAGCCAAAGAAGCCTCCCACCTGGTTACCTCCCGGGGAGGGGGGAAGGGTGCAATCAGAGAGGTAGTGGATTTCATTATTAAATCACAAGGTAAATGGCAGGAAGTGACCAGAGGCTATTATGAAGTTTAGAACTCATCGAGAAATAGTTTATTGGGTCTTCCGGATTTTTTATGTAATTCTATCGGTTTTGCCCCGAGGTTTAGCTTTGTTTATAGGAGAGAAACTGGGTTTATTGTCTTTTTGGATTCTCCCTCGTGAAAGGAAAAAAGCTTTAGCTAACCTTGATTTAGCTTTTGGTCAGAGTAAATCAGCTGTTAGAAAAAGAAAGATTGTCCGCCAACTTTTTAAAAATTTAGGTAAAAATGCGGTGGAAGTAATGAAATTCCCAGCGGCTAGTAAAAATGGGATAGACAAAATAATCAAAATTAGCGGAGAGGAAAAAATGAGGGCGGTTTTAAAAAAAGGTAAAGGAGGTTTATTCCTTACCGCTCATTTTGGCAACTGGGAGCTTCTGGCTGCCTATTTTGCCAGTAAAGGTTATCCAGTGAATGTTCTGGCCCAAAGGTTATATTACGGTAAAATAAATACGCTTTTGAACCGCCTGCGTTCCAGAATGAAGGTCAATGTTATTTCCCGGAAAAACTCTTTAAGAGAAATTATCCGGCGCCTTAAAAAGAATGAATTTGTCGGGATAGTTTCTGACCAGAATACGGGGAAAAAAGGGGTCTGGGCGGATTTTTTGGGGAAGAAAGCTTTTACACCCGTAGGGGCTGTAGCTATTGCTTCGAAAACAGGGGCGCCAATTCTGCCGGGATTTATCCGCTGGCAAGAAGGTAATTGCCATCTTATTGTTATTGAGGACCCCGTTGAGCTATCTTTTGGTGAAGGAGAAGAGGCAGATTTCTTGAAAAATACAGAAAGGTGCAACAGGATTATAGGAGAATATATAAGTAGATATCCAACCGAATGGGTATGGTTCCATCAGCGGTGGGAACATCCCCGTAATTGAAACCAAGGGAAACTCAAACCCAGTACTAATTTTTCAAGGGGTTTAGCAAAGTATAAAATTAGTACTGGATTAATTCGCCCAGTGGTTGATGTCCACACGGGGACATAAATCGCGGGCTCATTAAAGAAAGGAGGGATGAATTATGAGTGAGGAATATTTCATGGGACAGGAGAGAAGAAAGTACGAAAGAATATCTTATCATGCTCCTTGCCGGTATGAAATCAGCTCGGATAAAGAACCCTCAGCCATCTTGGAAAGCGGGACCTCTTTTATAAAAAACATCAGTTTGGGTGGAATGTTGATTGAGCTAATGAAGCTTATTTCTATCAACAGCCGCTTAGATCTGGAAGTTATTTTGCCGACGGCGGCACAGCCTATCCGGGCGCAGGCTCGGGTTGTCTGGTCCAGGAAATTAGAAGAAGATGGGAATCGCTATAACGTAGGAATGTGTTTCACGGAAATAAATACCAACGACAAAGATAAGATCGCTTCTCTAAATAAAAGGATAAAAGATATCGAAGAGGCATAAGCGTTTTATATAGGCTGGGAGATGTCACTGAAAAACAGGGGTGTAACAATTTTATATTTTTCTATGGCGGCGGTTTTACTTATTTCCGCCAGTCCCAAATCTTCAGGGGAACCTAATTTTGAAAAAGCTGCTGAGGAGGGAAATCAAGAGACCAAGGAGTTTTTCCTTACCGAGACAGAAGCAGGCCAGACAAAGTGGGACATCAGGTCTTCCTCGGCCGAGTTTTCCAGTGAGGGTATAGTGTATCTAAAAAAGGTTAAGATAAATCTTTATGAGGATGGGAATAGGATTTTAAACATTAAAGCCGATGGGGGCCGGTTCGATGATGTCAATAAGAATGTTCATTTAAAAGGAAATGTTATTGGAATAACCGATCGAGGCGAAAGTTTCCTTACCCAAAGCCTACATTGGATTTCAGCTGAAGAAAGGATTGAAAGTGCCGATAAAATAAAAATCACTGGAGAAAATATGATTATTAATGCCCAGGGTTTAGTCCTTTACCCA
>CAZDME010000098.1:0-2534 GCA_964506785.1 uncultured bacterium
ATAATACTCGTTGTATTTTTCACCGGGTATTATGGGTATGCAGGTTTTTATAAGAAAATGAAGAATAGATGAATATAGCCTTCCTGTAGTGAGAGTGCTTTAAAATGAAAAAGAGCGAAAATTATTAAAGGTGTCTTTAGCCATGAGAAAAATTTTAATCTATTTTTTGGTAATTTTGTTTTTTACTATTTTTACTTTTTTTTCTACCTATCCTTTAATTATCAAGATGGATACGGCAGTTAAAAATCTGGGGGATCCGGTTTTAAACGTCTGGATATTGAACTGGGATATCCATAAATTTCTGACCGGAATCAGCAATTTTTTCGATGCCAATATTTTTTATCCCCATAGGAATACCCTGGCCTATTCAGAGCACCTTATTCCTCAGGCGCTCCTTGCCTTGCCGGTTTACTTGATAACCCACCAGCCGATTTTTATCTATAATTTTCTCTTTATCTTAAGTTTTATCCTTTCCGGGCTGGGGATGTTTTTTCTTGCTGAACATTTAACCAAAAATAAATTTGCCTCCCTTTTGGCTGGATTCATTTTTGCCTTTTCGCCTTTTCGCTTCGGCCATCTGGGGCACCTGCAAATTTTAAGTATGCAGTGGATTCCATTTACCTTTTTATTTTTGCACAAGTTTATCGAAGAATCAAAAATTAAAGATTTAATCTTTTTCTTAGGTTTTTTTATACTACAGGCTCTTTCCTGCAGCTATTATGCATTTTTTTTAACTGTGGCAATTCTTATTATGTTCATTTTTCTTTTGATTAATCGAAAGCTCAATACGAAAAAGATTTCAGCTTTAATATTTGCTGGAATATTTGCCGGCTTGATTCTTTTCCCGTTTTTCTATCCTTATTATAAATTCAAGAAAGAGATGAATTTCAGCCGGCCGGCGAGTGAAGTCGAATATTATTCGGCCCAGGTGCAAAATTACCTGGCCCTCCCAAGTGGAAACAGGCTTTTGGGAAAATTAACGAAAAGATTTGTTGGTACAGAAGCCCAGCTTTTTCCCGGAATAACCGTTCTTGTCTTTGCCATCGTGGGGATGTTTAAATGGCCTGGGAAAAAGGGGGATCCCGTTAGAAGTCCAAATCAGAAGCGGGGTATCCCGCCTTTTCGCGGAAAGAGCGGGATTTCTTCTGATGGAGTGAATAGAATCCTGGAAGTTTTGATGATTCTTAATCTTTTGATGATTATATTTTTGCAAAAATACGGCGGGTTTGATTTTAATTTGGCTGGGTGCAAAATCAGCCTTCATTCCCTCAGGAACCCTCTTTATCTGCTTTTTTTACTCATTATTATTCGCTGGCTTAACAGCCGCGAAAAAAACAAATTTTTGGCTTTGGATTACCGGACGAATTTATATTTGATTCTGGCTATATCGAGTTTTATTCTTTCTTTAGGGCCGTCTTTAATTATCTGGAACAGCGGCAAATTGATAAACCTGCCCTATCTTTTCCTTTATAATCATATTCCCGGTTTTCAGGGTTTACGGGTGCCGGCCCGCTGGGGTTGTTTCTTCATCTTTTCTTTAAGTGTTTTGGCGGGAATGGGGATAAAAAGAGCCTTTAATGCTTTCAAAAAGGGGAAAGGCATATTAAAATGGATGGTGGCCGTCTTAGTTTTTTCTTTTTTGGTCAGTGAATCAATTTATATCCCGATTGGGTACGCCGAACTGCCTAAAAGAGATTCTTCGGTTTATAACTGGTTAGCTAAACAAAAGGATGATTTTGCGATTATTGAGCTTCCCATGCCGATCGATGGTTCCCGGGCGCATTATGAAGCAGAGTACATGTACCGGTCTATTTATCACTGGAAACCTTTGGTTAACGGCTATAGCGGTTTTTTCCCTCCCGATTATTGGCCGATCAATAGAAAGATGCAGAGATTCCCCAGTTTTGAATCTGTTGAAATCCTGGAGCAGTTAGGGATTAAATATGTAATTGTCCATTTTGCTATGCTGGATGGCGAAAGAATCACAAGAATAAAAAATCAGATCCCGGAATTTAACCAGGATTTAAGGATAAAAAAGAAATTCGGCGAAGATTATGTTATAGAGATTATTCCTAAGAATACAGCAAAGACCGCAAGATAGATGAAGGGGGCGTTTTGAAATTATCAGTTATAATGCCGGTTTTTAATGAATTAGAAACGATTGAAAAAATTATCGAAAAGGTGGAGTGCCTTGTAATTTCCAAAGAAATTATTATTGTCGATGATTGTTCTACCGACGGTACCAGAGAGATTCTTAAGTCAAAAAGGAAAAGGTGGGAGGCCGATGGCGCGGGGGAAAGCATCAAGGTTATATTTCATAAAAAAAACCAGGGTAAAGGGGCAGCCATAAAAACCGGGCTCGATTATGTTTCCGGAGACTATGTGATTATTCAGGATGGGGATTTAGAGTATGACCCCAAGGAATACCTTAAGCTTTTGGCTGAAGTTGAAGCAAATAAAGACCGGGCGGTATATGGGTCTAGGCTTTTAATCCGGCCTTCTAATATGTCGATTCTTCATTTGTGGGGCAACCG
>CAZDME010000099.1:0-2403 GCA_964506785.1 uncultured bacterium
ATACTGCCAGTCGGGACAAAAAGCCCAATCAATGCTTACCCCCTTATAGTTCATTCCCTTATTATCATATCTCGTATCGGACACAAAATTGTCCTTTTCACGGAACCTGTTACGCAGTCTCGGGTTAAATAGAATTGCGCCTAAAACAAAAGGAATTAAAACAATTGTCGAAGCTATAGTTATAGAACGAATTTTCATTTTGGTCTCCAATTTTTAATGTTGCGGCTTAAAAAAGGCACCTCTTTCAAGCCATTTAATAGTGCCGAATACAACCAGTATCCAGCTCGCTACTGCCAATGTATTTAAACATAAGAGCATTCCGCGAAAAAAATAAGGAGCCACGCATTTGGCTAAAAGGCCCGTGGAAACGGCGAATGCTTCCAACGGAAACGTGTATGCCCACCAGGAAAAAACTAACGGGTGCGCTTTGATTCTGATGTAATGAACGACTAAAATTATCACTAAAAAGAGCCACCAGAAAGAAAAACCCCATAGAACAGTGGCACCTATCTTTACAAGGGGAAATATAGATACGAAATTTATGCCAAATAGAGTCCCATGCGAAGCTTCGATAGCCTCAATAAACTTTATTAAAAATACGACCATGATAGCCGTCGGAGCTATCCCTATCATGATTGTAGGAGCCAGGTTCCCTTGTGGAATTGTGCCGCAGACATAACGGCGCCATACCATCGCCCCGACAAATAAAAAATTGAAAAAGCCCACACCCAAAGCTACCATAGAAATTATAAAAATAACGGGAGCTAAACCCGTCTCTGCCCAATAAACGTCTAATAAACAAGTTCCAAGGACCGGTATTATAAGATGGGAAACTGGGGGTATAAACCATGAAAAATTCGCATCATTCAAACGCATCTCCTTGTTCAAAAAATGAATCTTTACCAATAAATACCCGAAGGTAAAAATTCCTATAACCCCCAGAAAGAAAAAGATTACGCTTAAATGATAGGAAAATTCGGGGCCGAAAAGCATCGGGCCGAGCTTATTGGTTCCTGTTCCTGCTAATATAAAAGAAATAGGCATGGTAGGAAAAAAATTGCCTTTTATCGGATGGCGCAGATCTTTTTTAACCTCTTCCGGATACATAAAAAATCTTAATGTCCACGGGATTAAAAAAGCGATAAACATAAAGGTGGTCAGTAAATAAAATCCCAGGCCCACGTATAAAAGAGCCGAAAAAGGCCTGGCAACTTCCGAGGACAATTGCATGGTAATACAAAGGGCCGCTGTCCCCATAACCGCGGCACCCCATTCAGGACCAAAATTTTTCACTATTTTCTTAAACATGGTAGCCCCTCTTTCCTTTAAAATGTAAAATACCATTCATAAATAAACCGTTAACAGATATTAAGACAAAGCCTTTTCCAGCAACGTAACGGTATTCCCCAAATCACTGAGGCTGATTATTTCTACAGGCGTATGCATATATCTTAACGGAATACTTACCAGCCCTGTGGCAATCCCCGATTTTGTAAGCTGGATAACGTTTGCGTCGGTCCTCGTGCCCTCCGGTATCGCTTCTATTTGATGAGGAATATTTCCTTTTTTAGCTGCATTTACGAGCAAATCAAATATTTTCGGATTTATGTTCGGCCCTTTCGCTATCACGGGGCCGCCGCCTATTTTTATGTCTCCCGTTTTTCTTTTATCCATTGTGGGAAAATCGGAGGCAAAAGTAACGTCTATGGCGATGCCTATATCCGGCGAAATGCCATAAGCGCTCGTTCTGGCGCCTCTTAGACCTATTTCCTCCTGCACCGTAATCACGCCGTATAAAGAAGCGCTGAGTTTCTTTTTTGACAATTTTTTTAAAACTTCGGTTATAACAAATACGCCTGCTTTGTCATCAAAGCCCCTGCCTATTACTTTATCAGAATTCAAAACATCTAATCCTGCATTTACAACGGCGATATCCCCGATTTCTACCCTGGATTTTGCTTCCTTTTCATCTTTGGCCCCGATATCTATCCATAACTCCCCGACTTTGCAAATTTTCTTTTTTTCTTCCTCTTCCAGAAGATGCACGGGTTTTTTGCCTATCGCTCCTAAAACCTCGCCTTTTTTAGTTTTTATTCTTACTCTTTGGCCCGGTATAAGATGAGGGTCAAGCCCGCCTACAGGGGAAAAATAAATATAACCGTCCTTATCTATATATTTAACCATGAAGCCTACTTCATCAATGTGGCTCGCAAGCATAATTTTTGGTTTTTTATTTTCGTTTAATACAGCTATTGCGTTGCCGTGAATGTCAATTTCAACTTTCCGGACAAACTTTTTCACTTCTTTTTTCCAGAGCTCAACCGCTTCCTGTTCGTATCCTGAAGGACTGATTGTTTCTATAAGTTCTTTAAAAAATTTCGAACAATTGTTTTTCATTAAGGC
>CAZDME010000100.1:0-2333 GCA_964506785.1 uncultured bacterium
TAATCCAGAGCTTTTCACCGCTCTATCTGACTTTTATCGTATCATCTCCTTTTTATCAGAGATTAATATACCAGAATGTGTAAACTATGTGCCCGGAATAAAGTGTTAAGGATGTGCCCGGAATATACCAAAAATGGCGGAGAGGCAGGTCGTTCAGGGCTATGATCCTCCTTCTCGGCGGATCATTTACGCCCTTCCCGGCATTTCCTCATGCCGAAAGCATTCGGTCAGGATTCGGCACTAATCATTTTTATCTTATTTGTGCCTCATCTCAGCCATTGCCGCCATTTTTCCCGGACCAATTCCAGCATGGCCGAAGGCCATACAACTTTAGGGGGTTATTAATCCAAAGAAGAAGGGGGAGTAATGTCCCCCTTCTTCTTTGATCACAGAAATTACTACCATAATAAGTTCCGCCAGGAAAGGGGTGACAGCAAAGCGCCATGGAGGGGAAAACCTGGGTTTTTCCCTATGGGATTTTTTGAGAACTGTCATAGCATTTCTATGAGAATTGATCCGAAAAAAATGGCGGAGAGGCAGGGATTCGAACCCTGGGTACGGAAAACCGTACACTTGCTCTCCAGGCAAGCCTGATCGACCACTCCAGCACCTCTCCGCACAATCATGGAGATTTTTTAAAACTCTCTACGGCATCATTTTCAGTTTCATATAACTCGAAGATTTTATCAAGCTGGGTAAGTTGTAATACGCTGCGGGCCTCGTTCGATAAACCACTTAACTTTATTTCACCATTACTCTTCCGCACTTCTTTAGTAAAAAAAATAATCGTTGCAATCACCAGCGAGGAAAGAAATCCCACCTTAGAAAGGTCTATGATAAATTTAGTCTCTCCCGCCCGGACTAATTCATTCAGTTCTTTTTTTATCTGTTCTTTCTGTTCAAAGTTGATTTCATTGAAAGTAAAATTGATAATATCAACATCTTGACTTTTAACAATAGTAAGAATTTTTTCCATAATGAACCCCTTTTATTGATATAAGTTTTGTTGTTTATTCTACATATATATTTCTGATTTGTCACTAATTTTATTGATAAGTTTATAACTCAAACGGTGATTATGTTTTTTGCTAAATACGGGAAAAATGTAGAGAAATCCATTATATTCTGGTAAAATTAGTCTGCATGTTGAGATGGGAGAGGTGGCAGAGTGGTTGAATGCGGCGGTCTCGAAAACCGTTGTGCCTTAGGGTACCGGGAGTTCGAATCTCCCCCTCTCCGCCATTGTATTAAAAAATCCGGCTAATATTAAAGCCGGATTTTTTGTTAATAATGTACTGCGAATTATGCTATTTTCTGCATCAAAGAAGAAGGGGGATATACTTCCCCCTTCTTCTTTGGAGTAATAACCCCCTTGATTTGTGTGGTCTTAGACCACCTCCAGTTTGCAGAGAAGCAGGCGTTCAAAAGTCTCGCATTTAGCTCGATTTTTGTGTCCCTTCCTCTCCGCTACTTATTTTTACAGCAAGTATTAACACAAATTAAAATAAACTATTCGTTTAAATATCCTTGTTTTCTATAAAAAATTGCTCGGAATCACACTTTTTAGATTCTTTACAATTCTTACGTAAACAAATTATTTTGCAAAAAGTTGCCTTCAGAAGATCATATGCTATACTATTTTGTGGAGGGCAAAAAGGGATGAGATATTCGAAATTTTTGGGTCTTTTATAGCTTTTCTGTCCCCCTTAAAAAAATAAAAAAAGGTGAAAGAAAAGCTAGTTTTATAAGCAATCTTGAAAAGGTTGCTTTTTTATTTTGTATTCAAAACTCGATGTCCTGCGTCTTTTAGAAAAAACACACTCCTCTTAGTTGCAATCCCTACAATACAAGAGACTGCTAATAAATTAAATGCCTTTCCGGCATAATAACGCGTTCCGTCTACTTTACCGCGCAGCATATAAACATAATGCATGGTTTTGGCTGTCTAATTAACCATAGCCTAAAAATGAAAATATCAGATAAGGCCAAACGATATGAAATCCGGAGAAATTAAATAACATTTAATAAGAATTGAAACTGGATAATAATGTTGGGCGAAGACCGATAGCGGAGGAGATAGGACACCGTGCGGACTTCCGAGGCTATAAGAAGGGGGCCTGCCTCATCCGGAACATTTCTGAGGGAAAAGGATGAAAAACTCGTTTTTAAGACTTTTACCGAAGAAATGTTTGAGCATTGGAGCATTTGTCAATATTGTCGCTGATTCTCCAATGCTTAGCCACTTAAAAGACCCACCGCTCCAAAGTGAACTTTTAAGTGGCGGAGGAGGTAGGATTCGAACCCACGGTGGGTTACCCCACAACGGTTTTCAA
>CAZDME010000101.1:0-2321 GCA_964506785.1 uncultured bacterium
TGCCGGTGGTATTTTTAAGTGTAGTTCTTTTAATCGCGCAGGGCTGTTCCACCAATTGGCCGAGTCTTCTAAAGAAGGTAAAAGCAAAATATGCCGATTTTGAAAAGAAGATTACGGATATAACTATTGTCCAGGGAATGAAGATGCTTGCCGGTGAAAGAGAGTTTTCCTCCGAGTCGAAGTTATTCAAAAAAGGAAATAGATTTCGGATGGAGGCTAAGATTCAAGCGCCCGGTATGCCGGCTTCCACGGGAGCAGTCGAGACCGTTATTATCTTTGATGGAGAGGATACCTGGATGATTGCTCCGGTTATAGGCAAGACAAAACTTTCCGATAAAGAGGAGAGACAGTATCAAACAGAAAAGGATTGGTGGAAATTTATTCCTGATGAGGGTAAGGTTATCGGCTCCGAAAGGGCAGGGAAAAGAAATTGCTTTTTAATTGAATTTGCAGATGGGGAAGATTCCCCTTTTGACCGAATCTGGCTGGATAAAAAAAGTTTGGTTTTGGTTAAAGCCGAAGGGAAAATGCCTGAAGGGCAGACTATGCAATGGATTAATTCTGATTTCCGGAAGATAAAAGGCGGCTGGGAACATGCCTATAAAACCGAGGTTTATGTTGACAATAACCTTTTATTTAGGACAACGGTTAAATCCCTGGATGTAAACAAAGGACTTAGTGATGACCTTTTTAACCCGGCTAAGACCCAATCCAAGGGATTGAACTTAAAAGGGATGTTAAAGAAGCTGATGAGAAAATAAGGGATCAGGTAAAAATAAATTCTATTTAAACAAATGAGAAAATTTATCGTTCATGTCGATATGGATGCTTTTTTTGCCGCTATTGAACAGCGCGACAATCCTCAATATCGTAATCGGCCGGTAATTGTCGGAGCTGCTCCTGAAGGCGGCAGGGGTAGAGGTGTTGTTTCCGCCTGTTCTTATGAAGCCCGGAACTTCGGAATTTCCTCGGCTATGCCCATATCCATAGCTTACCGCAAGTGTCCGCAGGCAGTTTTTTTGCCGGTTGATATAGAGAAATACAGCCGTGTTTCTTCGGAAATTCATTCTTTATTTTATGATTTTACCCCGGAGATCGAACCGATAAGCATTGACGAAGCCTTTTTGGATATCACCGGCAGCTATCGTATTTTTGGCGCTCCGCTTAGGGTCTGCCGCTTGCTTAAATTCAGAATAAAGGAAGAAATTGGTTTGACTGCTTCTGTCGGTTTGGCCCCGATAAAAATGGCCGCCAAAATAGCTTCTGATTTAGAAAAACCGGACGGCCTGGTTGAGGTGACCGAAAAAAACTTACTTGATTTCCTCTGGCCGCTTGGTATCGAAAAAATTTGGGGATTGGGTAAAAAAAGCAAAATTGTTTTAAATAAAATGGGTATTAAAACTATTGGCGAGCTGGCCGGGACAAATTTTAAAAAGATAGAAGAGGTGTTCGGCCGGAATGGCCGGCATTTTTGGCAGCTTGCAAACGGCATCGATGAACGCCTTGTCGAAACGGATGGAGAGGTAAAATCTATCAGTAATGAACTTACCTTTGCTCAAGATACCCGGGGGCAGGAAAAAATTAAAAGCGCCCTCATTGGCCTTTGCGAAAAAGTTTCCGGGCGGCTCCGTCAGGAGGGATTAAAAGGGAAGACAATTACCTTAAAGATACGGCTTGAAGGGTTCCATACCTATACCCGCTCTAAGACCTTATCTAAAACTACCAATTTCGTTGATACTATTTACCGGATAATAAAGGAGCTCTTTGGTAATTTTGACCTAAAGGGCAGAAAGGTTCGCCTGGTTGGGGTTAAAGTTTCTAATTTTTTGACTGGAGAGTTAAAAGAAAGTTTTTTTTCTGACGCCGGTGACGAAAAGAAGGAAAGAATCCATCAGGCGGTTGATAAAATAAAAAGAAGGTTTGGGGATATTGCTATCCACCGTGCCGGAGGAATGGACTCCGGTTTTTAAAAAAAAGAGGGGGAGATGGTTATGACACTCAAGGAGATTCTCCAACAGCACATCAAGCTGGATATTGAGGAGGAGCGCTGTATTAGTGACGATTATGTCTGGCTGGTTTTTCCCAACAAAGAAATAGATGAATGGAACAAGGCATTTAATAATATTTTTGGTCCGGCGGTAAAAGCAGCCGGGGTTGCGCCCAACGAGAAGGACTTATCTTTGACAAAAAATTACGGCGGCATCCGCCGCAATCAAACATTATTTAAAAAGGAATTTGATGAGGCTACGGTCATCGCCATGTTTTGGCCGTGGCAGGATAATATTAGGACTACACTGAAGATGGTCCTTGTTAAAAAATAA
>CAZDME010000102.1:0-2109 GCA_964506785.1 uncultured bacterium
AATTGGCCAAGGAGCTATTATTGGAGCAAGAGCAGTGGTTACTAAAGACATCTTGCCTTTTACTGTGGTAGGTGGAAATCCGGCAAAATTTATTAAAAACATTGAAAAAGAAAATTATGTTGAATAAAGGCATTTTTTACAAGATATCCACAATTACCATTTTTCTTATCGTATCCTTTCTGCTTTTACTTCCCGTAGAGGCGGAGGTTAGCCAAGTTGGTTTTTATCCGGCTAAGGTTAAGGACATATCCGACCGGGCGTATGAGAAGGCGGTAATTGAGCTTTTAGATAACGCTCAGGAGTCAATCGTGATATCAATGTATGTATTAAGATTGGGGGATTTTGATAAACATCCAATAAACCGCTTGATGAAGGACTTAGAAGAGGCTTTGGAAAGGGGCGTCAGGGTTACTCTCTATCTCAATACAAACCTGCGTGTAGATGGGCATTATATTACTAATATTGGAGAAGGAAAGGGGTTTGAAATTTTACGGCAAAAGGGAGCCAAAATTTATCTGACTACGCCAAGCTATAGGCTTCATGATAAAATGATTATCGTTGACCGCCGGTATGTAGTTATTGGCAGCACTAACTGGACGGTAAGTTCTTTAACCCGCAATTTTGAATCATCGGTTTTAATAGATTCACCATTGCTGGCTGAAAAGCGCCTGGAGCGGATGAAAACGATTCATCTTAAGGGTGAGGATGTAAGGGGGCCGCCTCAGATTAGTGTAATGAAGCTATATTCGCTTCCGGAGCTGATTAAACTGCCAAAAGCACTAATGAATGAAAAAAAGTATTTTCCAAGAATGCTAAGCACTCAGGATAACCGGGCAATGGACTTTTATTTGCTGCTTCTGGCCGAATCGGAAAGAAGGAAATCAAAGGAATTCTATATTTCCCTGGAAGATACGGCAATTAATTTAAATATGCCTGAGGATTGGACTAAAGCTGCCTTAAGAAGGCAGGTTATAAAATCATTGAGAAAACTTAAACATAGATACGGCCTTATAGATGTTCGATTTAAATACGCCCGGGCGGCAAAAATAAAACTGCTCGATATTCCGAATGGGGAGGCTTTTGGACTTGGCCGCCAGTTTTTTGAGCCGTCATTTCTGGCTAAACATCCCCAAAATGCCAAATTTGTTCTTTTAATCAAGGCTTATTTAAAAGAGGAAGGCAAAGATATGGCTGATTTTAGCCAGTCTGAATTATCAAGAATGTTCAAGGTCAGCCGGATGGCTATTGGAGATGGAATAAAATGCTTACGGCAACCTTAGTTTTTAGCTATTCGCTGGTTATTTCGCTTTTTTTAACCCCGATTGTTAGGAGGTGGGCGGTAAAGCGGGGTATTTTAGAGCGGCCGGATCCCCGCAAGATCCAGCGAAAACAGAGGATTCCATACCTGGGGGGAGTAGCGGTTTTCTGGGCTTTTTTTGGGGGATTGGCCCTGGCGGCAGTATCTAACCGGTCCCTCTGGGTGGTTGAAAATTACCGCTTTTTAGGGGTTCTTTTTGGCGGCACGATTATTGCTGTTTTAGGGGTTTATGACGATTGGTACGAGGCAAAAGCAAAAACTAAGCTAATTTTTCAGATTCTGGCCGCGTTTATCCTGGTTTCTTTTGGTTTTGTCATAGATAAGATAAGCACTCCCTTTGGCGGAGTCATATATTTAGGCATATTTAGCCTGCCTTTGACGATACTCTGGATTGTTGGCCTGACTAACGCCATAAACCTTTTGGATGGCCTGGATGGCCTGGCCTCCGGGGTGGTAACCATAGTCTGCTTTGTCTTATTCCTCACCTCAGCCAAAATGGGAGGTAATCCCAATATTCCCATTTTAACCATGGCCCTGATTGGAGCCTGCCTGGGATTTTTACCATATAATTTCTACCCGGCCAAAATCTTCTTAGGGGATACCGGCAGTCTCTTTCTTGGCTTTATTTTAGCGGCTATCACCATTGAGGGCTGGCATAAAGGCACAGCAACCATAAGTTTAATGGTTCCCTTGGCGGCTATGGCCTTACCGCTGATAGATACCAGCCTGGCGATTATCCGGCGCCTTTTAAGTCATCAAAAGGTCTTTAAACCGGATAAATCTCATATTCA
>CAZDME010000103.1:0-2008 GCA_964506785.1 uncultured bacterium
TTCATCTAAAAATTTCTCGCCCTTTTCTTTGTTTAAATTAGAAATCTCTATTTGAACCTCTCTTAATTCTCCTTTTAAGATTTCTTTTAAATCTGAAAGATAAAAAATCTTTTGCGAAACCCTTGAGCGTTCCTCTGATGTCTGAACCAATTTATTGACTAAAAGGCGGTTAGTCTTTCGTAGGACTACATTAGAAGAAGCCACCCCGGCCAACCCACAGAAAAGGAGAATAATTGAAGCGGCTGCTAATCGGGTAAAAAACCGGACTGATTTAGCGAATTTTACCGGGCGCGCCGTTTCCGGAAGGTTACGATTAAGGTAAGAAATACCCAGAAGAAACTTATGCGGATAAGGCTCAAGTTTTTTAAACCAGGCCAGCCGGCCGTAAACTTCTACGGGCCGGCGGCTAAAAGGCAGGTTTATATACAAAAGAAGGTAGGCTTTTTCGGAGAGGCCGGCAACCGCCCAGCTTTCTTTCAGATTGTTCACCTCTAAACAAAGCCCGCCCCGGCTGAGGTCTTTGGTAAATCCCTGAATTAAATTGGAAAGCGGCTTTTTATTATCCGGAGAAACCAGGTAGAACTCAACCGGTAAAAGATAAGGCAGACGGATAAACTCTCTTCTTTCCTCCCCTGATTCCCGAACCATACTTCCCCTCATCTTATCTCCTTATGGTAACAAGAATCCTCAAAAATTATAGCATATTAAACAGGCAAAAAGCAAAAAAATCCCCAAAAAACTTAAATTTTTTTGGGGGAAATTAAAGTAAAAAACGTCTATAGTAATATCTGTCGGGCAAACCTACTGAATAAATCCCTGCCGGGACAAATATTCTCCGGCAAATCTTTTCATCTCTTTTTTCCCTGGTTTATCTTGGAACCAGCCATTTTTAAGTCCCGCCTCTTTAAACCATTGTTTTCCCTTTTCGTATTCTTGATTGGTAATTGTCCGATTCAAGGGCGGAAACTGACCGGCTTTAAAAGCTGGATAGTACTGGCTCATCAAACTCACATGGATTTCGGCGGAGACCTCTTTAGATAAAAAGTCCATGATTTTTTTTGTCCCGGCTAAATCTTCGGGTAAAATCAAGTGCCTAACCAGCACCCCCCGGAAGGCAAGGTGATTTTTCAATTTGAGATTACCTGCCTGACGATACATCTCTTTTATTGCCCTCCGGGCTATTTCCCAATAACCGGAAACACCAGAATATTTTTGAGCCGCCTCTTCCTGGCTATAGCGGAAATCAGGTAAATATATATCCACTATCCCCTCAAGCAATTTTAAAATAGATACCGACTCATATCCGTTACTATTATAAACGAGCGGGATATCCAACCCTCTGCCAATGGCTAATTCTAAACCCTTTAAAATCTGCGGGAGGAAATGGGTAGGGCTGACTAAGTTAATGTTGTGACACCCGCTGTCTTTTAACTTTATCATTAATTCGGCCAGCCCTTCTGGAGAAATAGACTCTCCCTGCCCTAACTGGCTGAAAGAATAATTCTGGCAGTAAATACAGCTTAAATGACAATTGCTAAAAAAAATAGTCCCTGAGCCAGAGACCCCGGAAATAGGCGGCTCTTCGCCGAAGTGGGGCTGGCTTGAGTAAATAATCAAATCTTTGCCCGAACGGCAGAAACCTAATTGATTAAGCTCTCGATTTGCCCCGCACCTTCGGGGGCAGAGATGACAACTTCTAAGGACTTTCAGGGCTTGCTCCACTCGTTTTTTTAGTTCTCCCGAGTGGTATAGATTGAGATAAGAAGGGTAAAACATTTTCCCGCATACTGTTTCCCATTATCTTTAAAACACCAGAGTAACACTGGCCGAACCGGCTAACTCATCAATAAAACTTCCTTCGAAACTGAAGATAATATCTTCGTTAAATTGATAATCAATTCCGGCAAAGACACCCACATTTCTTTTTGATTTAGTCTTGATTGTCCTTTTTTCTGTCCCCAGGGATACTCCTCCGGCATCAAAACCCTCAATAGTACCTTCATATTTA
>CAZDME010000104.1:0-1987 GCA_964506785.1 uncultured bacterium
TAACGAACAAAGTGAATGATGATACTCTGACACTATTATTTAACTGGGGAGGCAAATACGATGGAAGAAAGAGAGAAGAATTACAGCCAGTTAATTCCCATGGTTGTGGAGCAGACCGGCCGGGGAGAAAGGGCCTACGACATTTTTTCCCGTCTTTTGAAAGATAGAATTGTTTTTATCGGGGTACCGATTACTGATGAGGTGTCTAATTTAATCATTGCCCAGCTTCTTTTTTTGGAATCAGAAGGTGTCAATAAGGATATCCATCTTTATATCAATTCCCCGGGAGGGGCGGTTACCGCCGGATTAGCTATTTATGATACCATCCAGTATATTAAACCGCAGGTTTCAACCATCTGTATGGGGCAGGCGACCAGTTTGGGGGCTTTGCTTTTAACCGCCGGAGAGAAAGGCAAACGTTACGCCCTTCCTCATGCCCGGGTAATGATTCATCAGCCCTGGGGCGGCGTTCAGGGACAGGCGGCCGATATTAGTATTCAGGCCAAAGAAATATTAAGGCTTAAGGATGAGATAAACCAGCTTTTGGCCCGGCACACCGGACAGAAACTGGATAAAATCGTAAAAGATACCGATCGGGATTTTTTTATGACCGCTGAAGAGGCCAAGAACTATGGCTTAATTGACAGTGTGATTACCCATCGGGTAGGAATGGAAAAGAAAGGGGATAAGTAGGATATGAAAGGAAATCAGGGGGGCAGTTTCGGTAAATATGCCAAGTGTTCTTTTTGCGGGCGGGCCGAGGGCGAAGTCGGCCGTTTGATTGCCGGGCCTAATTCTTTTATTTGCAGTGAATGTATCGAATTATGCAATGAAATTTTGGCTAAGGAAACAAAAGATGATTTTAAACCCGCTAAGGTTGTTCCTAAACCGGTTGAAATTAAGCAGCGCCTGGATGACTATGTAATTGGCCAGGAAAGGGCGAAGAAGAGCTTAGCCGTAGCCGTTCACCATCATTATAAGCGCATTCAGGTTGAGTCCGGAGATAAAGAGGTAGAATTAGAGAAGAGTAATATTCTTTTAATTGGTCCGACAGGTTCTGGTAAAACACTTCTTGCCCGGACTCTGGCCAAGATTTTAGATGTTCCCTTTGTTTTAACCGATGCTACTACTTTGACTGAAGCCGGCTATGTGGGGGAAGATGTCGAAAACATTCTTTTAAAACTTCTCCAGGCTTCGAATTATAATCTGGCCAGGGCCCAAAGAGGTATTATTTATATTGATGAGATTGACAAGATTGCCCGGACAACGGAAAACATTTCTATTACCAGGGATGTCTCCGGCGAGGGGGTCCAGCAGGCCCTTTTGAAAATTATCGAAGGAACAATTGCCAATGTTCCTCCTAAAGGAGGCAGAAAACATCCCCATCAGGAATTTATCCCGGTGAATACATCTAATATTCTTTTTATCTGCGGGGGAACCTTTAATGGCTTGGAAAAGATTGTTGCATCCCGCTTGAACAAGGGCAGTATAGGTTTTGGTGCCGATATAAAACATACGTGGGATAGAAAGACAAGCGAGATTCTTATGCAGGTTGAACCCCGAGACCTTCTTAAGTTTGGTTTAATCCCTGAGTTTATCGGCCGGCTTCCCATTGTTGCCGTATTGCATGATTTGGAAGAAAACGATTTGATTAAAATTCTTGTCGAACCCCGGAATGCCCTGGTTAAACAGTACCAAAAGATATTTACCATGGAAAATGTGAAACTCGAGTTTACGCCGGAGGCTTTATCGGCCATTGTTACAGAAGCTGTCCGCCGGGGAACAGGGGCCCGGGCCCTCAGGTCTATCATCGAAAATTTTATGCTTGATATTATGTATGAGCTTCCCTCCTTATCTTCCCGAATCGATGAGTGTATTATCACCCCTGAGGTGATAAAGCAAAAAGGCAAGCCGATTCTCTCCGGAGATAAAGGAACACTGGAAAAATCAGCTTAGACAAATTTTAGTTTACAGTTAAGATTTTAAA
>CAZDME010000105.1:0-1916 GCA_964506785.1 uncultured bacterium
TAATTCCGGATAATTTTCAGCGACTAAAAGCAATCTGGATAACGTATCAGTAATTTGATTGGCTGTCTGAATCTTCTGCTCGGTCGATTTTGCCTGTGCCCACTGACTCCTTAACTCGGTTATCTTGGTAAAGGTCTCTTTTTCATGAGTCATATATCCCTTTACCGTGCTAACCAAATTGGGAATAAGATCGTTTCTCCTTTGAAGTTGATTCTCTACCTGTGCCCAGGCCTGGTTCACCTTTTCATCCAAAATTACGGCCGTATTCAATCCTTGAATTAACCGGCCGGCCAAGGCTAAAATAACGATACCAACAACAATTAAGACTATCCATATCTTTTTCATTCTTCACCTCCGTTTCTCATTTTGTTATTCTGTGCCTTTTCGTGAAAACTAAACTGGCAGTTTACCCCGTTCGCCAACGCAAAATTTTCTCCGGGGAAACAATTCTTCCCGGGGAAAAATCTAATGGGTATTACCAGCCTCCTGAGGCACCGCCGCCTCCAGAAAAACCTCCACCAAAACCTCCGAATCCACCACTAAACCCTCCGGAAGAACCTCCCATTCCGCCACCATACCAAAAACCACCCCGCCGGCGGTTTCCCGGGGTAAGAATCATCCACCATAACAATCCCCTGCCCAGTCCAAAAATAATAATAAAAAAGAGAAGGGAAATCAACCTAGCTGAAGAAGGAACTGTCTTCTGTACGGAAATAGCTGCTAAATCTTTGGCTCCGGCAAGGCTTACCTGATACTCTTTGGCCACCAGATTCACTAAAGAAAGACTTCCGGCAACAATTCCACGGCTATAATCTCCCTTTTTAAAAGCAGGAATAATTACCTGAGCAATAATTTGTTTAGCCAAGGCGTCCGGTACCACCCCTTCTAATCCATAGCCAACCTCGATTCTTACCTTTCGGTCCTTTAAAGCAACCAAAAGAAGTATGCCGTTATCTTTACCTTTTTTGCCAATCCCCCATTTTTCAAAAAGCTTGACCGCATAACCCTCTATATCTAACGGACGAGTGCTTTCAACGGTCACTACCGCCGTTTCTGCGCTGGTTTTGGCCTCTAATTCAGAAAATAAAGATTCCAGTTCTGTTTTATCATCACCTGATAAAACATGAGCAAAATCATTAACATACCCTGACGGTTCAGGTAATTGCTCCTGGGCATATACAAAAACCGCGGGCAGAAAGGCAACGACAATGGAAAATAGTATAGCCTTTATCTTCATAATCGGTCTACCAAACGAGCTAATTGCTGGATTTGAGCAAAGTATTTTTCAAAATAAACTTCAACATCGACTCCGGCAATCTTTTCATCATCTCGTTTATCTTTTAAAATAGCTTTAAAGGTGCCGCCATCCAGGTTAAATTGGGCGGAAAGTTTAATTAAGATTGCTTCTTTTTCGATTGGAGGAGTAATTCCTTTTAATCGAAGTAAATTGCGAAAGACCGGAATGAGAGCATAGAGAGATTCTTTCATTAACGATTCTATCCCTTTTTTTCGCAAACCTATCTCTAAATAAGCCTGGCGCAGGCGTATCAGTTTTCCTTTTATCTGTTCCTCACAGAAAAGCCTCAGGTGTTTATCGTTTATATCAATGGCGCTCAAAATATCCTGTCCATAAAGACAAAGGTGATTTTCCTTCATATCTAAAAATTCTATAGGAAATACATCCTGAGAGGTCTTAATATGCTCCAGGGTTAAAAATAAAGGAGCAGCAATTTTTTGGGGGATACCGGAGGAAACCAGTTTTAAACTATTCTTTAAATCCGAAAATTTAAGCTTTTCGAAAATCACTAAAAGGTTAATATCTGAAGTCTTAGGGGAAAAATCCCGGCCGGAAACACTGCCATATAAATTAATGGATAAAATATTCTCTTTATGGATATTTAATAACTTTCCTAAAT
>CAZDME010000106.1:0-1886 GCA_964506785.1 uncultured bacterium
TTAATCCCCCCACTTTTTACCACTCCCCTATATCAGTATATCACGGTCTATATATCTGTCAAGGAAAATTTCAAGAACAAATTGATTTACATTAAATGTTATCCATCAGAACGATACTTCACCTAATCTCACTTCATATAGCGCAGTTTTAGCCAAAAAGTAGGCCGATAAGCCGAGTTCTGTATCCCTCCTGGGGACAACGATTATTTATCTAGGTTTAAGATTCCTCTTAAACTCCAGCGACCAACCCGAAGGTATAAGGAAGCGGACAGCCTCCTACCTCTTTACGAGGATTTCCTTCCTATTAGGTCTTGCTTCAGGCGGGGTTTACCGAACATCCAATGTTGCCATTAGATTGGTGCGCTCTTACCGCACCTTTTCACCCTTACCCTGTTAAATATACTTAACGGGGCGGTATATTTTCTGTGGCACTTTCCGTCCCTTTAAAGAACCCTTCCTTTCGAAGGCACCCTGTCCTTTGAAGCTCGGACTTTCCTCCCTGTTAGATGTCTCTAACAGGGCAATCGTCTGGCCTACTTTAATGGAACCACTATTTATGGAACGTCATAAACATAAATCGCTGGGCAAATTAACCCCACCCTTTTGATAACTATTGCTTATGCCCATAAATAACTAATCTGATTATTTCTACCGAATAATAATATTAGCTTTGCGATTTGGCCCAAAAAGGCATGACTTATTCCACATTAGGCGGAATAAACTGTAAACCTTGATTAGCTAATTTATCTGCTTCTTTATTTTCTTCCCTTTTAATATCCCGCAGATAAACTTTTTTAAAACCCTTAAGCAAATGTAAAACCTGGCTATGTAAAATTTTTAAATTATTGTTTTTTACTTTGAAATTGCCTTTTACTTGATTAGAAATTAGCTGGCTGTCGGTATAGACAGTTAAAACTTGCGCCTTGAGCATTAAGGCCTCCTGAAGAGCATAAATCAAGGCGTAATATTCGGCAGTATTATTTGTCACCACTCCCACACTTTTGCTTATCTTCTTTAAAATACTGCCTTGAGAATCCTTTATCAAAATACCAACAGCGGCTTCACCCGGATTCCCTTTAGAAGCACCATCAATATAAATAATTAACTCATTTACCTTATTCATCGTTAATTTTCTGCCCAATACAGGAGACGGGCACAACTACCGCAAAAAACCACTTTGCGCATTTTAACCTCATTGACTATCTGAGGCGGTAAATTAATATGACATCCCCCGCAGGAATTATCAACAATAGCGACAATTCCTAAACCCGCCTTGCCCTGGCGAATCTTTTCATATTTCTGATATAGCTCCGGGCTTATTTTATTCTTCTGTTTGTTCCGCGCATCCCTCCGAGAAACAAGTTGAGATTCAACTTCAACAACCTCTTTATTAATTCGACTTTCTTCTTCTTTAAAAGCGCCCTCTTGAACAATAAGTGTTTTTCCCTTTTCTTTCATAGCTAAGCTATATTGCTCAGTTTTTTCCATCAGCTCTAAAATTTCATCTTCCAATTTTTTGTTTTTTTGCTTAAATCCTTCTATTTCCTTAAGCATAGCCGTATATTCTTTGTTTGATTTGAGGCTATAAAGCTGGATATTATATTTTTTAATTGTCTCCCCATTTGAGGCTAATTCTCCCTCTTTAGCTTTCCGCTCTACCTGCATGGTTTCAAAAATCTTTTTCATCTCATCCAGCCCCTGCTTGACTTCCTCCCAATTCTGGCGGAAAGGACCAAGTTCTGAAGGCAATTTTTCTTTTTGCTGCTCTAAGTTTTGGATATCCGTATCAATTTTTTGAAGTTCCCAAACATCTTTTAAATCAGTATTTCCCTCCAATTTTGCTCCTTTTGTAAAATCTTTCCAGCCTTAACCGATTATATCATTTT
>CAZDME010000107.1:0-1884 GCA_964506785.1 uncultured bacterium
CTTTAACAAATAAAGAAAAATACTTATTAAAAATATCAGGGAAAGCAATAGCTTCAAAAAAACCTGTTTCATCTTCCAATAACAGGAAAGCCATTACTTCGTGATGTTTGGTAAATTGCCTTCTGGTTTGGACCAGGAGACCGCCAATCAAAACAGGCCGACCGGGAGTCAGCTGGTCAATATGGTGACTTTTAATAGAGAGGTATTTATGTGATGAATGGCTTGCTATTTTCTGTCGGTATATTGACAGGGGATGAGCACTGACATAGATTCCTAAAATTTCCTTCTCTATCTTTAAAATAGCAGAAGGAGAAAAGTTGTAGGCAGGGATATTTTCCTGAAGCAATAAATTGTTCTCTACGGTTTTTGTTTCAAATTTTATGAGAGTTAACATTGTTTTTTCTCCTTTCTGACTTCCTTTAGAACAATCGGCAATATATTTAGCAATACAGATCTAGGGTATGCTATAAAATCAAAAGCGCCTATTTTAATCAAGTTTTCGATAACAGTACGAGTAATTCTAGTAGAATCAATTCTAGTACAAAAGTCATGCAGAGACAGAAAAGGGCCATCTTTGTCCCTTGTTTTTAAAATATGTTCTATTTGTTTAATGCCCAGGCCTTTTACTCTTAAGAGTCCTATTCGGATAGCTTTACCTTCTACAGAGAAACCAGCATTACTTTTATTCATATCAGGCAGTAGAATTTTGACCCGAAAACGGCGAGCCTCCTGTATATAACGATCCATGTCATAATAGCCCATTCCATAGGTAATTAGGGCAGCAAGATAGTGTGCCGGATAATGCACTTTAAGATAACAGGTTAGATAGGAAAGTAGCGCATAAGAGGTGCTGTGTGCTTTATTAAAGCCGTAATAGGCAAATTTGGCAACCAGATTAAATATATATTCGGCTTCTTCCCGATTAAGGCCCTGTTGTGAAGATTTTTTTAAAAATAGAACACGTTGTTCTTCCATAATAACAGGTGATCGAGAACTTATTGCTCTGCGAAAAAGGTCAGCTTCACCTGGATTTAGCCCGGCGATGGCCGAGACAACCTGCATTACCTGTTCCTGGTAAAGAATAACTCCGTAGGTATCTTTTAATATTTCTTTTATCCGTTCATGGGGATATTTGATTTTTGCGTATCCACGCTTTCTTTCCAGGTATTGCTTGGTCATGCCGCTGTCCAGGGGGCCGGGCCGGTAAAGAGAAAGTGCGGCAATCAAATCTTCCAGACAGGATGGTGACAGTTGTTTTAATAGAGAAGCCATCCCTGAACTTTCCAATTGAAAAACACCCAACGTTTTCCCTCTTTTTAGAGCATAAAAAGTAGGCGGATCATCTAAGGGGATTTTTTTTAAATTTATACTGATTTTATTTTCATCAAGAATATGTAGGGTTTTTTGGATTACCGTTAAGCTGCGAGAACCCAAAATATCAATTTTTAATAACCCCATATCCTTAATGCTTTCTTTTTCATATTGACTGATGATTTCTCCCTCCGGGCTTAGTTCCAGCGGAATGAGATTGGCTAGCGGCTGATTAGCAATAATCATGGCTGAAGCGTGAACCGAGAGATGACGCGGCTTTCCTTCCATAAATTGAGCATAAGAAAATAAGGAACGAAGAGGCTCTTTTTGATAAGGAAGTTTTTTTAGTTCAGGCAAATGTCTTAAAGAAGCGCTGATAACTCCCGGTGAAGAAAAGTAAGGCATCATTTTTGCAATTTTGTTTAATTCCTGGTAAGAAAATCCCATGGCTCTGCCCACATCCCGTACGGCAGAACGGGCAGCATAAGTATTGATAGTACAGACATGAGTTACTTGTTCCCGTCCGAATTTTTTAAAAATATAATCAATCACTTTATCTCTGCCGATTTGTCC
>CAZDME010000108.1:0-1729 GCA_964506785.1 uncultured bacterium
AAACAAATTGCCTGTGTAAATGTATGAATAACTTGTATCTTTTTAAAAAAAGAAAGAATAAGCGTCACCTTTTAAGGTTGACCATCTTTTATAAATCTTAATCCGGGGTTTTCTCCACATCACTTAGAGCCTTTCGGCAATACGAAGCTTGGCACTTCTTGAACGGGGGTTCCTCTCCAATTCAGGTTTTCCCGGCCTTAAAGGCTTATTATTTATAATTTTAAGCCGAGGCTGAATATTGCACCGGCAAATAGGAAAATTCGGCGGACAAATACAGGTTTTGGCCAAATCTCTAAAAAAAATCTTAACTATTCTATCTTCTAATGAATGGTAGGAAATTACCGCCAGGCGCCCCCTTTTTTCCAAAAAATCAATACTTTCCTTTAGGAAAATCTGAAGGTTATCTAACTCCTGGTTAACGGCAATTCTTAAAGCCTGAAAAATGCGTGTGGCTGGATGAAGGCGGTAAAAATGGATAGTCTGAGGAAGAACTTCCTCTATTATCTTTACTAATTCAAAAGTCCCCTCTATTGGCTTCCTCTTCCGGTTCCTTATAATATTCTTCGCAACTCTCTTACTATACTTCTCTTCTCCAAATTGAAAAAATATGTCCCTTAGCTCTCCTTCTGTCAGTCTATTGATGAAATCCCTGGCCTTTAGTTTCTTCCGTTCATCCATTCTCATGTCCAATGGTGCTTGAAAACGAAAGCTAAAACCGCGAAAACGACTATCAATCTGCAAAGAGGATAATCCTAAATCAAGTAAAATTCCATCAAGCTTTTCTATTTTGAGACGCTTTAAAATTACCGGAAGAGCAATATAGTTTTCTCTAATAAGCGAGAACCTTTCTTTATAAACGGAAAGTCTCCTTTCGGCTTGCTCAATTGAGACTTTATCACAGTCAATGCCGATAAGAAAACCCCGGGGACCAAGCTTTTGGAGTATCCCTTCAGCATGTCCGCCTTCTCCCAATGTGGCATCAAGATATATTCCGTCTTTTTTTATGTTTAAATTTTTGATTGCTTCTTTTTTAAGTACCGGCTGATGCATTATTTTTAACTTATTTACTTTCAACTACCTTTAGTTTCCTTCCTCCAGCAAGTTCTTTAGCAATTTCTATAAAAGAACGTTCTGATTTATTACGATAATTCCTCCACCTGAAGCTATCCCAGATTTCAATCCGGTCAGAAACACCAATAATAACTACTTCTTTTTCTATCCGGGCATATTCGATTAAACTCCGAGGAAGATTGAGCCGCCCCTGTTTATCTAAAGAACTTCTATAAGCGCCGGAAAATACAATTCGGCTGAAAGCCCTGGGGTTGCTTTTATTCAAAGATAACGATTTGAATTTTTCCTCTTGGCTTTTCCATTCATCCAGAGAAAAAATAAAGAGGCTTTTTTCTAAGCCTCTCGTCAGTATGAATTTATTTTCGTTTAACTTTATTAAAGCTTCGCGGAATCTAGCCGGTATAATAACCCGCCCTTTTTCATCTATGGCATGGCGATACTCTCCATAAAACATAAAAATAACCCCTCATCGATCACCTTATGCTACCCCCCCTTAGACAAAAAATTACGGCCTTTCCCTGACCTTTAGGCAAATTGGCAGGGAAAAGTATTTAACGAAACTGGCTCGTGCCTTTAACCTTACTCTTTCCAAAGCGCCTTCTTAGGCCAAAATCCAGCTTCTCCCCGATAATTTGTAAGGTGGACGAAGAGGGTAAGT
>CAZDME010000109.1:0-1637 GCA_964506785.1 uncultured bacterium
AATGGGTTTAAAGAAGATAAGATAACAAGTATCGAAACTGAAATTAACAGTAAGATTAATGAAGCGGTCGCTAAGGCTAAGAAAGCGACATTTACCGGAGAATCTGAATTATACGAAGGGGTATTTTAATGAAAAAAATGACTTATTGCCAGGCTTTGAGGGAAGCGATGTTTCAAGAGATGGAAAGGGATCCTAATGTTTTTGTCTACGGAATAGGTGTTCCGGACCATAAAGGGATATTTGGGACTACCTTGGGGTTGGCAGAAAGATTCGGCAAGGAACGTTGTTTCGATACGCCTCTTTCCGAAGATGGTATGACCGGATTTGGCTTAGGTGCGGCTATTAATGGAATGAGGCCGATTCACATTCATATCCGAGTAGATTTCCTCCTTTTAGCTATGAATCAGTTAGCGAATATGGTTTCATGCTACCGCTATACCTCCTGCGGAAAATTAAAAGTTCCTATGGTTATAAGGGCGGTTATCGGCCGGGGTTGGGGCCAGGGTTCGCAGCATAGTAAAAGTATGTTGTCTGTTTTTGCCCATATTCCGGGGTTAAAGGTTGTTGTGCCAACCACCCCGAAAGATGCCAAAGGATTACTTATTTCAGCGATAAGGGATGATAACCCGGTGATAGTTATAGAGCACCGCTGGCTTTATTGGCAGGAAGGAGAGGTTCCCGATGGAGATTTTACCATACCTTTAGAAGAGGCCAATATTTTACACCCGGGTAAAGATGTAACCGTTGTGGCTACCTCATGGTTGAATGTTGAAGCCCTTAAGGCAGCTGAAATTCTAAATAGAAGAGGCGTAAGCATCGAAATAATCGACCCCAGGACCATAGCTCCGTTTAATGATAGAATTATTATCCAATCGGTGAATAAAACCGGCCGGTGTATTGTTGCCGATAACGATTGGCTGCATTGCGGCTTTAGTGCCGAGGTGGCCGCCCGGGTGGCTAAGGGTTCATTTGGAAAATTAAAATGCCCGATAGAGAGGATAGGGTTTGCCCCGACACCCTGCCCGACGGTAAGGCATTTGGAAAATGAATTTTATCCTAATGCAGTTAAGATTATCCGTACCGTTGAGAAAATGATGAAATTAAGCCCGGCAGATTTATCAAAAGAAGAGTTTTACAGCCACGAGAAAAGATTTAAAGGGCCGTTTTAAAAAGAGGAATAAATTATGGGTGAGGTGACAATAGAGGGTTTTGCCCGTTCCTTTGGAACGAACAAAGAAGATATTCCCTCGGAGTGCAAGCAATTAATTAAAGAAAACAACTTTAGATATAAGGTGCTTGCCGGAAAAAAACGGGATAAAGTTATTTTGGATGTCCTTAAAAAAATTGCATCTGACCGGCAGGTTATCGGGGCAAAAGAAAGACAGGCCGTTTGGGAAAAAGGATGGATGGAAAATCTCGATGAATTTATAAAAAGCGGTTATGATTTAAACAAATTGGTTCCAAAATTTATCAGGCCTAATCAGGTGATAAGGCTGAATCAAAATTATATAGAGCCGGTTAGCGCCAGCTTTGAATGCGATTATTTTTCAGTTTTTCGGCTTTGGCTTTTCAAAAAATATTTCGAGAGTTTTGAACACATCTATGAATTCGGCTGTGGCACAGGTTTTAATCTGGTG
>CAZDME010000110.1:0-1628 GCA_964506785.1 uncultured bacterium
ATATTCTCTCTTTACCGATATTCCAGGTATCATCATCGAAATAAACCGATTTGAAATTCATATTTTTCACTAAATATTCCATTTCATCGATTACTTTCATAGGATCTCTCACTCGATAATCGTTCCCCTGGTACATAACCTGGGGCCAGAGACAAAATATACATTTAAAAGGACATCCGCGGCTGGCTAACATCTGGACAGAAGGGAAAGGGATATTCCCGGGGAGATCCCAATATTTTTGCATAGGTAATTCCTCGCGTACTGGCCAGGGTAGAATATCAAGATTTACCAGCGGCCGGGAAGGATTAATTTTAATTTCTCCTCCTTTTCGATATGTAAGCCCCAGCACTTCTTTTAAATCTTTGTTTCTGGAGAGATGTTGCACCAGATCTAACAATGTAGATTCATATTCTCCTACCAGCACATAATCAATAAATCCATGGCGCCTTAGAAATTCCGACCTCCTTATATTTATATCCGGCCCGCAAATTGCAATTAAGATATCCTTATGTATTTTTTTTAATAACGTTAAATCGTCTTCTAAGGAAACCGTTGAAATCTCCGATAGCAATAAATCAGGCTGGAATTCATCTACTTGCCGCAAGAAATCTTTCTCAGTCATTTGTTCCGCTAAAGCATCGATAACTTTCACTTCAAATCCTTCCTTTTTAAGCAAAGAAGCCGCGTAAGCCAGGAAAAAAGGAAAAGGCAAATAATTCCCTTCAGTCTTATCTTTGATATGGGGCCAACGCGAACCAGCCCTTACCCCCCAGCATCCTTCTTTTTCCCAAGGCATATTGGCTAAAATAATTCGCATTTTTTTACCTTTAGAAAATTTGTTGGATTGAAGATTCCGAGAATATTCTTGGCGTAGTTTTTGGAGTTTTATATCCAGACTTTTTTCATCTTCAAATAGCGTTATGTCTCCTGAAAACAGTTTATAGCTGCCTGGTAAAAAATATTTTCCCCCGCTTTTCTTAGCTATTTCTACCCCAACTGAAAAAGTTTTATTTTGTTCAAGATCATTTTGGGCAAAAAGGCTGCTTATATCGTCTTTATCTCTCTTAAACTCCAGTAGTAGAGCTGGTAAAAAATTTCCCCCCTTAGGTGGTTTTATCCCGATAGAACGGCTAAAGCAGTTGTTTAGCTTCATCTGTCCTGAAAAGATTTTTTTTGTAAAATCACCTTGTTCATGAGAACTTACCCATTTCCTATATTCTGGTGACACAAAAATTGCAATCTCTTTTTTGTCAAACTCTAAATCTTCTTCGATATCCATATCAATTTTCCAAGATATTTTCGTTTCACTCTTTAATTTTATAGACCACCTTTGGGTAATAGGCAAATCTCTCCATCGACACCCTAAAACAAAAGAATCCCGACTGGACTCTTGGACCTGCCAATCTGCCTTCGATGAATCACTCCACATTCCTAAAATATTTATCGCCGAATTCAAACCTATCCCTTCAGTTATTTCTTTATCTTGCCAAAAAATCTTTATACCATAAGCTGACATCATTAATCTATTTCGTCCACAGATAATGCCCGGCCTAGGTAACGTTTTATCCTGTTTTTTTTTAAAGACAAACGCAAAATATTTCAAACCCCGCCATAAGGCATAAAAAATG
>CAZDME010000111.1:0-1628 GCA_964506785.1 uncultured bacterium
AAAATGCTGGGTAATGTTGCTAAAGGAACAGAAAAAATCAAAAGAACAAAACCAATAATCGGTTTAATTAAAATTAAGGCAATCAAAGGAATTCCGATAATGGTCATTAAAACCATCTTTGATTCCATAAAAAGAATAGCAATGCCGTAAATAACGCCAAGAATGATAAGAAAAATAGACGTTTTCTGGCTAATCATAGTTTAAAAGATTTAAGTAAAGCTCCTGGGTTAATTGAACTTGTTTCTCTATGGAGAAATTGGTTTTGACAAATTTACGGCCGGCTTCTCCGTATTCCTTAGCTATATTTTCATTCTTTAATAAATAGAGCATCGCCTGGCTTAAAACTTTGATATTCCTTGGCGGTATTACCATGCCGGACTCCCTGTTTTTTACCACTTCCGGGCTTCCATCGACATCGGTAACAATTACCGGTTTAACCATCGCTTGGGCTTCAATGGGCACTAAGGGTAATCCCTCAAAAAGTGACGGCAAAACGACAATATCACTGCTGGCTATGACCAAAGGGATATTTTTCTGAAACCCGGCAAAAATAACATTTTTCTCTATTTTCAGCTCTTTGGCCTTATTTTTTAATTCTTCCTCTAATTCTCCTTTGCCGACAATTAAGAATCTGGCCACAGGAATTTCTTCTAAAACTTGAGCGGCCGCTTGCAGAAAATAAATATGCCCTTTTTGGAAATTTAACCTTCCGATAATCGTAATTACCGGATAATCTCCTAAAGAAAATATTTTTCTGAAATTATTAGAATCATAATTTCTATCCGGATTAAACTTTTCTAAATCTATACCATTATGGATAACCTTAATTTTCCCCGGCTCAATCTTTTTATCTGTTGACAAGTAATCCTCTACCGCTTGAGAAACTGCGATATATTTATCAACAAAACGCGAAAAAAATCTATCTATGGCGTACCAGGCTTTAACTCCTTTCCGCCATCTTTCATGGATATGAGCTGTTTCTATCGTTACCGCCACCCCAGCCCGCTTAGCCAGGGTGCTGCCAAACATACTGGCGTAGAACATATGTGAATGAACAATATCCGGTTTTTCTTCTTTTAAAAAATTGGTAAACTCCCTGATTTTGCTAAAGTCCCGCCATCTTTTTAGTTTTATCCCTTTAAAGCGAATTTTCAAACTGCCTAAATCATCATTTAATAATTCAATTAACTTCGGAGGACAGACTAAAACCGGCGCGAATTTTTCTCTGTCTAAATACTTTAATAAATTTAGAAGATGTTCCTCCGCGCCGCCACGAACTTCGGTATTTAAAAAATATACTATCTTTATTTTTTTATTCATTTAGGGTTTCATTTCTCATTATTTCAAAAAAATCTGTGACATCCTTAATTTCAATATCAATATCTACATTACTAACCAAAACCCCATCGGCTGTATCTGTTCCCGGGCTGAAACCGTGCATTCCCCGGGGGGGCGTATTGCCCATAAAACTGGGGTTTATCAAAGAGCCGGAATTCATCAGAAAAATTAATTCTCCATATCGTTTATCAGGGAAATAAACCCGCCACTCTTTTAACTCCTCATCGCTTAAAAGTCTGCCGTTTTTATTCCCATTAAGCATCCCGGTAATTTGTGATTTAGCCCTATCA
>CAZDME010000112.1:0-1534 GCA_964506785.1 uncultured bacterium
AACTTAAGGCCGCATTAATATGAACCTTTTCGACGCTTTCCGCTCCGACAAATGAATTAACGAATATAGGGAAAAAAGAGGCAATAGTGGTGATAAAATAACTCGAAAGGTCGCTTACACCAAACCAGAGAATGGCCAGAGGTATCCAGGCGATAGGCGGAATAGGCCGGATAAACTCTATGGCGGGCAGGAAATACTGCGAAAGCGATTTATTCCATCCCAGCACTATTCCCAGGGGCACAGCGATTAGAAATGCACATGTAAATCCAACAAAAACACGCCTTATGCTTGAATAGATATCAGCTAGCAGAGGCCCTTTTAATAACATCGAAAAAAACGATTTTATTATTTCTAAAGGCGGCGGCATAATAAAGGGGTTGACAAGCTTAAAATATGAACCAAGCTGCCAGATGATTAAAACCGCAAATATAACAGATAATCCCTTAAGGCTTTTCTTAATCATTTAGAACCGAAAATATCTTTAAAAATTAAAATTTTAGATTGATTGAAGTTCCCAAGGCGTTTCTATTCGACCAGTCGTTCCCTTTTTTATCGCTGCGTAAAAGATAGTAAAAATCTAAACTAACTCTCTCATTAATTTTTAACACCGTACCTAAAGAAAAACGATTCTGATTAAATTCGTTTTTTCGCTCATCGTAAAAAATCTCTTCTGAAAAATAAGGCTTGAGCGAGCGGGTATAAAGTTTAAGTGGAAAACCTGCTTTAAAACGGCACCGGTATCTCCACCCGTCACTGGCAGGTAAATTTCTATATTCAAATCTTGAGCGTTGGCCTAACTGCATTTTTTCCGTTTTCCAACTAAAACCTGCATCTAAGATGTATCTATGCTCTTCTTCAAAATGCCCTTTACTGTCGTATTTTATAAAGCAATAACTGGGGGTAAGCGAGAAACATTCATTCAGCTTAAATGCCGAAGCGAGCTGCGCCCCTCCGTAATAAACTTTATTCATATCGTTTTTAAAGCGGCTTTGTAAAGAAATTCCTAAATTTATTTTTTCATTCAGGTCTTTACCCATATTTATAGCCGGCCAATACTCCCAGTCGTCTTTAGCAAAGGCTTGAGGGATTCCGCTTAAAAATAGCACTGTTGCTGCAATAGCATATAACCAAAGTTTCGTTTCCTTCTTCATTATTGCCCCTTTAATATGGCTCCGGGCTGTCGAGAAATTAAAAATACATATTTAGCCACGGAATCATTAGCGGTTATGACGGGTAATCCGTTTGCCTGTAACTATTGTTTTATTTACATATTTCATCCAGGTTTCTCCCTTCAACAAAATCAGGAATCTCCATTTCCATTAAACTCATAATGGTCGGGTATTGGTCAACCATCCTGACGGGCCTTTTAATTTGGTAATTTTTCTTCACCCCCGGCCCCATAATGATAAACGGTGTCCACATACCTTTAGTCTCTCGAGGCAAAATCGCCTGTTTATAGCCGGTTTTTAAAGGAGTGGTAAAAACACTTAAATCCTCAGTCATTTCTTCATTCCAGCCAAATCCGGCTTCATTG